>JAENYW010000104.1 GCA_016841555.1 Tepidibacillus decaturensis | reverse complement strand
AAACAAAAACGCATTTTTACCAGTGTATGATGATTCCTTTGCAGATATCGCTCATTCGGTTAATGATTTGAAGAAGCATCTAATAGATGAACAAGAAATGTTATACTCTATTTTAGACGCCCTTCCAATTGGAATTATTTTTTATGATAAAAAGGGACAAGTTACTTATGTAAATCAAACGGCAATGCAAATTACAGGATTCACGTTAAAAGAAATTAAGCAATTTACGATATTAGGTAATTTTCTTAATAGCGATGAGCATGTATTTTGGGAAACGTTACGTTCAGGAGAATCCTTTTTAGGATTTGAAAGCTACTGTCCCACCAAAAATGATAACGAGATTCCTGTCGTAACTTCAACAAAGGTATTGAATGATGCATCAAATGATTTCTTAGGAATTATTAGTTCTTTCATCGATATTTCTGAGCAAGAAAGATTGAGAAAGGTTGAACAGCATGCACAGGTAATGCTAGATCACATTTCTGATGGAGTCATTACAGTAGATAATGAAGGTGTGATAAATGGTTTTAATCGTGGAGCAGAGGAAATGACAGGATTAAAAGCTAAAAAAGTATTAGGGAAAAAATATGATGATATTTTTATAAAAAGAAAAACAATATTTACTAAATTAACGCAAACATTAAAAACAGGGCAGGAATATAGCAATTATAGAAAAGAAACGACCGTTGAAGATGGTAGAATTGTATATCTTATGATAACAACAAGAATCTTAAAAAATGGTAAAGGAATACAATTAGGAGCAATGGGGATATATAAGGATATTACCCATTTGGAGGAATTTGAACAAAAAATTCAGCGTGCAGATAAACTGGCAGCTATTGGTGAATTAGCTGCAGGAACGGCTCATGAAATAAGAAATCCATTAACCACTATAAAAGGGTTCATTCAAATGCTTGATAAGGAGCTAAATAATAAAAAACATGAGCAATACATTGACTTAATATTGAAGGAAATAGCTCATATTAATGAAATTATAAAGGAAATGCTTTTATTAGCAAAACCAGCGTTTCCTTGTAAAGTAATGGTTTCTATCAAACAGATGATTAACGATATTGTAATTTTTATGCATGCGGAGGGAGCTTTACATAATATAACCTTTAATGTTGTAGTAGAAGAGGAAATTCCAAAAGTAGAAGTAGATGAAAGACAGATTAAACAGGTATTTATCAATATTATTCGAAATGCGATACAATCTATGGGCAATGGCGGAAATATTACTATTGCTATTCAATATAACAAAGAAAATCAAATGATACAGGTCAAATTCATTGATGAAGGAATGGGAATTCCACAATCAAAAATAGCTAAAATATATGAGCCCTTCTATACAACAAAGGTAGATGGGACAGGATTAGGAGTGCCAGTTTCATATGGCATCATGAAAAATCATGATGGAGAAATGCAAATCGATAGTCAAATAGGGAAGGGAACAACTGTTACATTATTTTTTCCTGTTTTTTCGGATAAATCTTCCAACGTTAGCGAAAAATAAATACAATGCTGACAGCTAGCTTTGGAGGGATGTTGGAATATGAAAAATATAAATAGCTGGTTAACTATTGTATGGATGACGATCATTTTATTAGGGTCGTCTTTTTCTTATGTTCAAGGAGAAGGAAATCGTCAGGTCATTCTCATCTTAATTAATCAGCTTTCATTTACTGACCAAACCATTTATATGCATATTTCAGGATTTGAAGCACTTGAAAATGAGGCTGCAAAAGGGGCTATAAATGTTAATTCGGGAGGAAGCCGAACCGATGCTAACAGCTATTTTTCAATAAGTAGTGGGAGTCGGGGAAATGGTATACATGATATGGGGGAATCCTTCCTTATTAATGAGATAGTTGAACATCAGCTTAGAGCAGATGAAATATATCTACAGCAAACAGGGAAACAAATATCCAATCCGTATTCCATTATGTTTCTACCAATAGAAGAGCTAAAAAAGAAAGAACAGAAATTCCCTATAGAAATTGCAGCCCTAGGAGAGACCATAAAGCAATATGGATATAAAAGCAGGGTATTTGGTAACAATGATACCCAGAAAAAAAGAAGATTGGCTCCTTTGCTTATTATGGATCAGTGGGGTGTCAGTCAAGGAGATGTAGGAAATAATACATGGATAAAAGATACAACAAGACCTTACGGGATGAAAACGTCTTATACGTATTTATTAGAAATGTGGCAGGAAGCACAGTCTGAAGATATTTCACTAACTGTGTTTGATTTGGGGGATTTGTACAGGCTAGAACAAATAAAAGAGAGGATGGATGAAGCGTACTATTGGGACGTGAAAAAACAAATATTCATTGAAATGGGAAGCTTCATCCAGCAAATTCTAAATAACCTACAGGAAAATCAAACAGTAATTGTTGCTTCTCCTATGGTGAATAGTCAATCAGCAATGGAAAAATATCTCCTAGCTCCTATTTGGATATATCATCTTCATCAAGAAGGAAATCTGCTTATATCTGGAACAACAAAACGCGAAGGTATTATTGCAAATATTGATATTGCCCCCACTATACTTGAGCATTTAGAAATAAAAGAAAAACCCATGAAAATGATAGGGCAAGAAATAAGGGTAATTAACTCATCCATTGATTTAATGAAGGAATTACAGCATATTTCTGTTATTTATCAACAACGCTCTAATGTTTTATATGTCTATGTCATGTGGCAAATAGCTATATTAATTATTGGAATGATAGCTTGGCTTAAAAAAATTGAACGATTAAAAAAATGGATAAAACCTGGATTACTAGGAATTATGTATCTCCCTCTATTATTGTTATACACTGCTTTTTGGATAACCAGCTCCGATTATTTCTATATTGTAATGATGATTGGGCTGAGTCTAATTCTTGGCTGGATTACGAAAATGCTTCCACCTGTTACTGGTTTTTTATGGATTAGCTTTATTATTTTTTTATCTATCACCTTGGATGTTTTTATGGGAAACCCGCTGATGGGACGGTGTTTCTTGGGCTATGATCCAATTATTGGCGCAAGGTATTATGGGATAGGGAATGAATATATGGGTGTTTATATTGGAACAGCCTTGTTACTATCAGGAGCCATTTTGCAAAGCTGGAAAAATCGGATAACATTAGGGTTGGTTGCAATCTTGTATCTATTCATCATTTTTTTGCTTTTATTACCTACATTGGGTACCAATGCAGGAGGCGCTATTACTGCCTTAATTGGAACAATATTTTCCTTTTTTAGTCTAAGTGGTTTTACATGGAATAGAAGAAGGGTACTGTGGATGGTTATCCTTCTGCTACTAGGGATGAGTATGCTTATTCTAATGAATGCTTTTATTTCTGTTGAACACCAGTCCCATATAGGTAGAGCGATTAGACAGGTAGTTGATGGAAACGAGGCTATTATTTATCAAACCATTCTGAGGAAATTAGCGACGAATTGGAAGCTGATACAAGTATCCTCTTGGAGTAAGGTGATGATTACTTCCATTTTTGTGCTGGGAGTTATGTTTATAAAGCCTAAAAAGAGTTTTTATTCTCTAAAAGAAACCTATCCTGCTCTTTTTCAAGTATTCTATGGAATAATCGTAAGTTCCTTAGTCGCACTGGTCGCAAATGATTCGGGGGTTGTTGCCACAGCTACTATGATTATATACGTTGCTGCACCTATTCTCTATTTATCAATACACAAAAATGAACACAAAAATGAAACTAACATATAGATATTCATTATCAGAAAAGTTCAGTATAATGAAAGCAATATAGATAATTTATATGGAGGGTGTACTATGGAAAATGTGATTATTAGACAAGTTAGAGAAGAAGAATCTGAGAAATATTTACATTTATTAAAACAGCTAGATGAAGAAACAGACTTTATATTATATGAACCAGGCGAACGCAAAACAACTATTGAAGAAATGCGTTCAATAATAAAAGCATCCATTGATTTATCATCCCCTATTTTTGTAGCAGAAGTGGAACATACTTTAGTTGGATATTTAACGACCAACAGAATTAATGCTAATAAAGTGAAGCATACTGTTTTTATAGCGGTAGGAATTTTGAAAGAGTTTACTGGAAAAGGAATAGGAACTAAATTTTTCAATGAATTAGAAACCTGGGCTAAGAATAATGGTGTAATCAGGATAGGATTAACCGTTATGGTGAATAACGAGCAAGGAATACATTTGTATAAAAAGAAAGGGTTTAAAATTGAAGGTCTAAAGGAAAAATCAATAAAAATAGATGGAGAATTAATAGATGAGTATTACATGGCCAAGTTTCTTTAGATTTACCTTAGTTAAAAGAAATAAGCTATATAAACGATCAAGAAAGTAGTGGGGAGAATGGTGAATAAACAAGAGGAAATATTATTAGAGGCTGAGAGATTTGTACAAAAGGAATTGGCAGCCGATAGCAGTGGACATGATTGGTGGCATATTTATAGAGTGACAAAAACAGCGAAGAAAATTGCTAAGGCAGAGCATGCAGATGACTTTATTTGTGAATTAGCTGCTTTACTTCATGATATTGCAGATGAAAAATTAAATGTAACAAAAGAAGCAGGATTAAAAAAGGTAACCAATTGGTTAGAAGAGCATCATATAGAAAAACATCAGCTTGAGCATATCATGGAGATTATTTCGACGATGTCTTACAATGGGGGAAATAATGAACCAATGAAGACATTAGAGGGACAAATTGTTCAGGATGCAGATCGATTAGATGCAATTGGTGCAGTTGGTATAGCAAGGACATTTGCTTATGCAGGCTGGAAGGGACATGCTATATATGATCCAACGATACCGTCAAGAAATCAGATGACGGCTGAAGAATATAGGAATCAAAAAAGTACATCCATTAATCATTTTTATGAAAAGCTATTGAAATTAAAGGATTTGATGAATACGAATGACGGAAAAAGACTTGCAGAAGAAAGACATGTATTCATGGAAGAATACCTAAAACAATTTTATAAAGAGTGGGGAGAAGATAAGTAGGGGTGTATGCTGAGTGTATTACTTGAAGATTACATAGAGATAAAAAAACTTGGCTTTAGCCAAGTTTTTTATAGCCTGTAATCAAGAGAGTTCTTCTAGTTTTTTTTGTGTTTCTTCCCATGACATAAGTAATTCTTCAAGGGTATCCTTACCTATCTTTAATTCTTCATTTTTCTGATTAGACAGCTGGTAATCAGAATACACCTCTGGTTGAAGAAGCTCGGATTCAATGGTGTCTATTTGTTCTTCCATTTTCTCAATCTCTAGCTCAATCGCTTCAATTTTTCGTTTAAGCTGGCGTTCTATTTTTTGTTTTTCCTTATCGTTTATATACTGCTGCTTATTTTGATTATCTACTGTTACTATGGTACTACTAGGTTTCATTTCTTCTAATTCTGCTTTTTTTTCTAATACATATTCATAGTTTCCTAAATAGCTATTGATTCCCAATGGCGTTAATTCTATTGTTCTTGTCGTGAGCTTATTTAAAAAGTATCTATCATGAGAAATGAATAAAATCGTACCAGAATAGGTCAGAAGTGCCTGTTCCAAAACCTCACGACTAAACAAATCTAGGTGATTCGTAGGCTCATCTAGTAACAAAACATTCCCCTTCTCAAGCATCAGCTTTGCTAGAGCAACTCTAGCCTTTTCTCCACCACTTAAATCTTTAATTGTTTTAAATACATCATCACCGATAAACAAAAAATTCCCTAATATTGTTCGAATGTCACTTTCATTTAATATGGGATATTGATCCCACAATTCATCAAGAACTGTTTTATCAGGATGCAAATCATCTTGCTCTTGTGCATAGTAGCTTATTTTTACATTGGAACCGTAGTTTATCGCTCCCTCTAAAGGGTGAAAATTCCGATCATAAATAAGCTTGAATAATGTGGACTTTCCGATACCGTTTGGTCCAATTAAGGCAACACGTTCCATATTTTTTATTTGGAAGGATACATGCTGAAATAAACGTTTGTTATCAAAGCCCATAGCTAATTCGTGGATCATTAATACGTTCTGTCCACTTTTTATAGAGCTTTCAAAATAAAAGGAGGCATTTCTTTGCTGTGTGATCGGCTTATCTATTGGGTCCATCCTATCAAGCATTTTTTTCCTGCTTTGTGCTCTTTTAGTCGTTGAAGCTCTTGCAATATTTTTTTGGACAAATTCCTCTAATTTTTTTCTTTCCTGCTGTTGCTTATCGTATTGCTTTTCTTTAAGCTCTATTTCCTTCTCCTTTTGTTCGATATATTTTGTATAATTACCAACGTATTTCGTAGCTTTGGTGTTCTCTATTTCATAAATAGTAGTTACCAAGGAATCAAGAAAATAGCGGTCGTGGGAGACAAGTAAAATTGCTCCATGATAGGATTTTAAATATCCTTCTAACCAGGTTAGTGTTTCAATATCTAAATAATTTGTCGGTTCGTCTAGTATAAGTAGGTCAGGCTCTTCAATTAATAATTTCGCCAAAGCTAATCGTGTTTTTTGACCCCCACTTAGAATGGAAATTAGCTGGTTATGATAATCGAAGGATTGAAAGCCTAGACCATTCAATATGCCTTTTATTTTAGATTGGTATGAATAGCCACCTTTTTCACGAAAATCATCGGTAAGTCTAGCATATTCATTCATTAGTCTCTCGACAGAACCTTCATTAACGGACGATGAAGCAGCCATTTTCTTTTCTAAAGAGCGAATAAGCGCTTCTTGTTCAATAAGATCGGTGAAAATGGTTAGCATTTCATTCCAAATGGTTCGGTTCGTTTCCAGACCACTGTCTTGTGCAAGATAACCTATCTTTATTCCTTTCGCTAACTGAATAGCTCCAGAATCAGGAAGTATATTTCCTGCTATCATTTTTAAAAGAGTAGATTTACCAGCACCATTTCTTCCCACTAAACCAATACGATCTGTGGATTGGATTTGTAGTTGGATATCAGATAAAATAGATGTAATGCCATATGATTTAGAAAGCTGTTGTGTTTGTAATAAAATCAACAAAACCACCTCAATAAAGAGTATACCGTGAACACAGTATAAATGTAAAATAGAGGTTAATGTTCCATAGCTTTTATGAAGGGAAGGGAATCCTTGATGGAAAATGATAGATATCAAAAGAGTAAGAGTGAGCTACGAGAGAAATATTTAGCACTTAGAAATAAATTGAATGCTAAAGATGAAGTAGAGGCTTCAAGGATTATTTCGCAACGTATTCTTTCTCATCCACAATTTATAAAAGCAAAGCATGTAATGCTTTATATTCCTTTTCAAAAGGAAGTAAACATCCGTCCAGTAATTGAAGAAGCTTGGAAGGAAAGGAAGAATGTTTTAGTTTCTAAAACAGACATAAGAACAAAAAGGATGGAACCTTATTTAGTAGCTGATTGGAATGATATAGAGAGAGGTAACTTTGATCTATATGAACCGAAAACCTCTGCAAAAACTCCTTTTCCACTAGGAAAAATTGAGTTAGTATTAGTTCCAGGGATAGCGTTTGATTTGAAAGGGCACCGATTAGGGTTTGGGGCAGGGTTCTATGATCGTTTTTTTGATCGCTTTAATACACTTCCCTTTAGCCTGGGAATAGCATATGATTTTCAGCTAATAGATAGCCTTCCTACAGAGCAGCATGATTATTCCTTGACGGAATTGATAACGGAAAAAAGAATGATTTCTGTTATATAATAATTTTAAAAAGTCAGATTTTTTTGCGAATTAATTTGTTCAATAGTGAGCAAATCCAATAAAAATATAGTACAATATAGGTGGAGTCTAAATATGAAAATCACTTCTGTCCTATTAGCTGGTGGGCAAAATAGAAGAATGAACGGAATTCCTAAGTGGGAATTAGAGTTTGGAAAAGAAACGATGCTTAACCGATCTATTCGTAGATTGAAAAATATTTCACATCAGATTGTCATTGTATCAGGGGGAGAGTATCAATTTCCTCTTAAAGACCAGGATGTCCGAATTCATACCATTTATGATCAAACTCCTTTTTTGGGACCACTTAATGGAATATTAACTGCTTTACAGTATAGTCAAGAGGATTATTATTTTATTGTAGCTGCTGACATGCCGTTTTTCTCAATCGCTTTGGCAAAGTATATGCTTCATTATACTGTAACTAATCAAATGGATATCGTTATTCCTAAATGGCAAGGAAAGTTTCAGCCCTTACATGGGATCTATTCTGCAAAAATACGCGCCTCGATTGAAAAAGATGTAGCACAAGGCAAACATAGTTTAATCAAATGGATTTTAGAACAAGAAAAAATAACAATCATCGAAGACAAAGAGATACAGCCATTTAATGAAAGTGGAAGGATTTTTTTTAATATGAATGATCCGCTAGAGTATAAGAAAGGACTAATGTGGCTGACTGAGGAGGAATAGTTAATGAAGGAATCGATGTTAAAGGAAATAAAAGTAGAAGCTGCAGTGGGACACACATTAGCTCATGATTTAACAAAAATAGTTCCAGGGGAATTTAAGGGAAGAGTGTTTACAAAAGGTCATGTTATACAAGAAGAGGATATTCCTGAGCTATTAAAGATAGGGAAGGAGCATCTTTATGTGATGAACATTCAAAAGGGATATTTACACGAGAATGAGGCTGCCTATCGTCTTGCAGATGCAATTGCAGGTGAAAATATCAATACAAATGATCCCCATGAAGGGAAAATCACATTAGCTTCAACACTTTTTGGTCTAGCAAAAATCAATGAAGAAATAGTGCATCGAATCAATGCGGTTCCGGGTATCGCTTTAGCAACCATTCTAAATAAGAAGCTGGTACAGCCAGGAGATAAGCTGGCAGGAACTAGAGCATTACCACTTATCATCGAAGAGAAATATATCGAACAGGTTGAGGAAATCGCCAAAGGGACTAACGTTGTAGAAGTAAAACCATTTATTCCATATAAAGTTGGATTGATTACTACAGGTAGTGAGGTTTATAAGGGAAGAATTAAGGATCGATTTGGACCGATTGTTGAAGAAAAACTGAACATCTTTGGTTCCAAAATAGTAGAGCAACGATTTGCTCCTGACGATGTAGAGCAAATAAAGGATGAGATAAAGTATTTTCTACAGAAGGAAGTAGATATGATTCTTTTAACAGGGGGAATGTCTGTTGATCCTGATGACAGAACACCTCAAGCGATTAGAGAGATGGCTACTGAAGTAATTGTTCAAGGAACTCCAATGCTGCCTGGCTCCAATTTAATGGTTGCATATAGAAATAAAAAACCGATCATGGGATTGCCTGGAGGGGTTATTTATGACCCATTTACTGCATTAGATGCCGTTCTACCTACTGTATTAATTGGTGAGAAGGTAACCAAGGATGAAATTATTCGTTCAGGGTATGGGGGGTATTTTTCTTGAATATAACCAATCGAATACCCATTGTAAGCTTTGTCGGTTTTTCTG
>JAENYW010000103.1 GCA_016841555.1 Tepidibacillus decaturensis | reverse complement strand
TAGGATAAGGGAAGCGAAGAGGACAAACGGGATTATCTTTTCCTTAATTAAAGCACTAGAGCTTCATGATAAATATACAGAAGGACATTCTCAAAGTGTCGCTGAATTGACCTCAAAGGTTGCTAAGAAAATGAAATTGTCTGATGAAATCATTAATTCTGCTTACTGGGGAGGATTATTACATGACATCGGCAAGATCTTAATAGATAAAAGAATTCTAAACAAAAATGGTAGGCTTACATCAGAAGAGTATACGGAGATAAAAAATCATACCGTCTTTGGAAATGATATATTAAATCAAGTGAAGGAAATGGAGCACTTAGCTAAAATTGTTCGACATCATCATGAAAGATGGGACGGGAAAGGGTATCCAGATGAGTTGAAAGGAGAAGAGATTCCTTTGGAATCAAGAATTATTTCCTTGGCAGATGCTTGGGATACCATGGTTAATAGACGTTCCTATCGAAAGCCTTTAACGCATGAAGAAGCAGTAAAGGAAATAAAGGAGAATACAGGAACACAATTTGATCCAACCATCGCAAAGATATTTTTAGAGATAGTGGAAGGCTAACAAGCCTTCTCAGCTTGTAGATAAAGCCCAATTTCTGCGTTGCTTCTCAATCTAGGACTCTTACGTATGTCTGAATACGCTGCGATCCCAAGATTTCGTTGCACCTTGAACTTGAACTTTCTTTACAAGCTATCATCCTGACGAGTTTCTCGTCAGTCTGGGAAGGCTAACAAGCCTTCCTTTTTTTCTACAAATAATAGATTAGATACAAAGTATGGGATATAATTGTTTTTAAACGTCATAAATTAGTAAGAGGTAAAAATGTTAAATAAGTATAAAGAAAGATTTATATTAAATAGTAACTTTAATTGGTTTCTAGCATCAGTGTTTATCTCATCAATTGGTAGCTATATGAATTTAACCGCTATATTAACCCATGTTTATAGTATGAAGCATAGTGAGACCTATCTTAGCTATATCTATATTGGATTTAGTTTACCAATTATACTATTTTCACCTTTTATTGGCTCTATCGTAGATAAAACAAGTATAAAGAAGGTATTAATTTACTCCGATTTGATTAGAGCTGTTTTGATGATGTTTTTAATCACTTTTATTAATAACATTTGGGCGATCATTTTTTTATACATAGCGATTACAATTTTCACACAAGCTTTTGATACCTCTGAGTGGAAGGTTATACCAAATTTATTTGATAGAGAACAAATCAATAAGGCAAATGCAAATAAATATATGATTGAAAGGACAGTGAGCTTATTTGCTCCTGTTCTTGCTGTTTTGTTAATTAGACTTTTTACGGTAAAGATCATATTTATTATTGATGCAATAACCTTTCTTTTCTCTGCTTATTTTATATCCAGAATGAGGTTTAATGAAAAATCAACAATAAACAAACAAAAGGATTCTCAAAAAGAACCAAACAATTTTATGAAGGAACCATTGAAATATATCATTCATTTAAAGAATAATATCCATCAAATGAAGAAATATACGACTCATTTTATGAGTACTATTTTTATCATGATTGTTTTAATCATATTAGATTTTTTTCAAGGAGCAACGACAATCGTTCTTATTCCTTTTATTGATAGAATTCTAGATAAGCCTGCGGAATTTTATGGAGTAATGATTACTGTAATGGGATTCGGTTCATTGTTCGGAGGTTTTATTGTTTCACGCATAAAGAAATCGAATCTTTTCATCAGATGGTTAATGGCTATTGGAATTACAGGGGTATTTCAAATAAGCTTTGGATTGTCAAGCTTTTATTCAAGCTTCCTATTTGCCTTCTTAATATCTACGACTGTTTCAATTTCTAGTATTACAAGTCGTACCATCCTCCAAGCAAATATAGCAGAAAATCATTTAGGAAAAGTTATTGGTGTTTATGATTCTATGAGAGAGACAGCTTTTTTATTTTCTTTATTAATGGGTGGATATATTGGTATGGTTATGAATCTAAGATATTTTTATCTCCTTCTAGGTGGAGTGATGATATTCTTTTCCACTGTTGGATTTGTTATTTTTGTTGTTAAACCTTTTAAAGCTTTTAAATCTAACGCCCCTGTCTAGGGGGTTTTTCTTTTATCCTATTCTCTTTAATGATTGGAAAGTCTTTCATCCTCTATGATACAATAGGTGAAGTACATAAAAGGATGTGAAGCATCGTGGAAAGATTACAAAAGGTGATAGCTCACGCTGGTGTAGCGTCAAGACGTAAAGCAGAAGAATTAATTATCAATGGCAAGGTTCAAGTGAATGGAGAAGTGGTAACAGAATTAGGGATGAAGGTTGATCCTGACAAATCACTAATCAGTGTGGATGGCAAAGTAATAGCCATAGAAGATGAAAAGGTTACAATCTTATTAAACAAACCATCCAAAGTGATAACCAGTATGGAAGACCCTCAAGGAAGAACTACTGTGATCGATTTTATTGATGTCAAACAGAGAGTATATCCTGTGGGAAGACTGGATTATGAAACGGAAGGATTATTACTCTTAACAAACGATGGTGAACTGGCAAATCGTTTAATGCATCCAAGCTATGAAATAGATAAGATTTATGAAGTGATTGTAAGAGGAATCCTATCAGAAGATGTACTAGATAGGCTCCGTAAGGGGATTCAACTGGATGATGGAATGACCTCTCCTGCAAACGTTAAATGGGTGGAGAAGAAAAATCGACAGACGAAAGTACATATTACTATTCATGAAGGACGAAATCGTCAGATCCGAAGAATGTTTGAAGTGGTAAACTTTCCAGTTATACAATTAAAACGAATTCAATATGGTTTTTTAACCCTAAAAGGAACACCAAAAGGAAAATTTCGTAAACTAACAAAAAATGAAGTCTGCAAATTAAAGCAGTTGATAAAATTGGAGTGTCATTAAGCAAGTTCAATTATAGTCATATGCTGTAAAATCATATAAAATAGATGTGAATGATTTGCTGTAAAGTATACCGTGGTATTAATTGTGAAATATAGTGAGGTGAAGCTCATGGGTAATGAACAGATATATCATATATTAATTGTAGATGATGAGGAACGAATCCGCAGATTACTTAAAATGTATTTAGAAAGAGATGGATTTATCGTTGATGAAGCGGATGATGGAGAAATTGCTTTAGATAAGGTATTAAATATTGATTATGATTTAATCATACTAGATTTGATGCTTCCTGGAGCAGATGGAATAAACGTATGTAAAAAGGTAAGAGAAACAAAAGCGACACCTATTATCATGTTAACTGCTAAAGGAGAAGAAACAAATCGAGTACATGGATTTGAAGCAGGTGCAGATGACTATGTAGTAAAGCCCTTCAGTCCACGAGAGGTTGTTTATCGAGTAAAAGCGATTCTTAAACGAACTTCCACTACATCGTTTTTAGTCTCAGAAACAGGAAAATCGTCAAATACGATTGTTTTTGATCATTTGGAAATAGATGATGATGGCCATCGAGTTACCGTAGATGGAAAGGAAGTTAATCTTACGCCAAAAGAGTATGAGCTTCTCCATTATTTGGCTATTTCCCATGATAAGGTTTTCAGTCGAGAAGAATTATTGAAGGAAGTATGGAACTATGAATTCTTTGGAGATTTACGAACGGTGGATACGCACATTAAACGGCTTAGAGAAAAGCTAAATAAAATCTCCACTGATGCAGGGAAAATGATTGCTACAGTTTGGGGAGTAGGCTATAAAATGGAGGTTAATAAATAAGTGATACATCATAGTGTGGTTGGTAAACTTTGGGTAACGATTATAGGCCTTGTTTCCATCATTCTGTTGTTTCTAAGTGTATTTGTTATCCAATATTTTGATCGTTACTATTATGTTGAACAATCGCGTAGTTTAACTGAATTAGGCGAAAAGATCTTTGTAATCATCAATAAATATCCGGATCAAGAGAAAGCAATTGATGCTGCAAAGGAGATTTTAGAGGCTTTTAAAACAGAAATGGTTGTTACTTATGTTGATGAGAAAGGTAATTTTACTCCGATTGATTCTCTATTTACTTCTGAAGAGTTGGAGGAAATTACGTCCAGTAATCAAACAGTTGTTCGATTAAGGGAACTTTCTTATATTGATTACGTTACATTTAATGGATCTAATGATAAATTAGCCGTAGCTATTCCTCTCTATGAACATGGAGAGGTAAATAAAGCGATTATTTTATATCAGACATTAAACCAGCTATATCAAGCCACTGATGGATTGAAGAAAATAGTATTAGTATTTGCTATCATTGGTATTGTTATGACTACTGTTTTTGCATTCTTTTTATCAACAAGAATTACCGCTCCTATCAGACAAATGCAAAAAGCAGCAAATCGTATGGCAAAAGGCGATTTTAATATGAGAGTAAATATAGTTACCACTGATGAAATTGGTGATTTGGCTGCTAGCTTTAATCGTATGGCAGGGCAGTTGGCAGAAACGGTTCAAGCGTTATCAACGGAAAAGGACAAGCTGTCAAATATTCTATCAAGTATGGCTGATGGTGTTATAACCATGAATAAGCTAGGTGAAATAACAGTTACTAATCCACCAGCTGAGGGTTTTTTAGTAGCCAATACTTGGGAACTTCCAGAAGCATTAAAAGAGATGCTAAAGACAGTGATTAATCTAGAGCGAAACGTACAAAAGGATATTCATTTAAGTGGACGAATATTAGCTGTCGTTATGGCTCCTCTTTATTCAAATCGTCTCATCCATGGGGCAGTTACATTGTTAAGAGATGTCACGTATGAAAGAAAAATGAACAAGCTTAGAAGAGATTTTTTAGCTAATGTATCCCATGAGTTAAGAACGCCTATTTCAATGCTTCAAGGCTATAGTGAAGCTATCATCGATGATATTGCTAAATCACCAGAGGAAAAGAAGGAATACGCGCAAATCATTTATGATGAATCATTACGAATGGGTAGATTGGTGAATGAACTGTTAGATTTAGCGAAGATGGAATCTGGGAACGTTCAATTGGAGCTTTGTAAGGTAGATATAAAGAAAATGCTAGAAAAAATGTCTCATAAATACATAAATATTACGAAGGAAGCGGGGATTATCTTACAATTAGACATAAATCATAATCTGAACGAGGTTATTTTTGATGCGGATCGTATTGAACAGGTGTTAACGAATTTGATTGATAATGCAATACGCCATACACCAACTGGCGGTGAGATAATTTTACGAGCAAGATTAACAACTGATGAAAAGCTATTATTAGAAGTGGAAGATTCTGGCGAAGGGATACCAGAAGAGGATTTACCCTTTATATTTGAACGCTTCTACAAAGCAGATAAAGCTCGAACAAGAGGTCGTTCTGGAACAGGACTTGGGTTATCTATTGTGAAAAATATTGTAGATGCTCACAGAGGAAAGATCTCCGTTAAAAGCAAGCCAGGACAAGGTACGACATTTACCATCATTCTTCCAACAGAAGAGATAGAAAAATGATAAGATAACGAGGCTTTTAGTCGAATTTAGTTTGTAAATCTTGTTTATCGTGAAACAATAGGAGGATAAAGACAAGAATTTACAAAATCAAAGGATATTCTTGTCTTTTATGTATAACTTATCCCAAGCATTTTCCGTATTTAGTTGCATAATGTATAACTATTAAAAAGATTGGAAGGGGAGAATGTAAGGGTGGATTTTCAAAGGTACAGCTATAAGGACCTTGTTGCTAATATAGAGGAATTAAAAAAACATTATCCATTTATTCATTTAGAAGTGATAGGACATTCAGTGATGGGAAAAAATATCGTTGCAATTAGGCTAGGTGTTGGTGCCAAAGAATTGTTCTACAGTGGAGATTGGCATGCAAATGAATATTTAACAGCCCCACTTTTAATGACCTTTGTTGAAGATTTTGCAAAAGCCTATGCAAATCATAATACATTAAGAGGAATAGATGTTCAGAAGATATATCAAAATACGTCGATTTGGATTGTCCCAATGGTTAATCCAGATGGAATTGAATTAGTTCAGGAAGGAATTAATCCAGATCACCCCTTCTACGAAACAGTGCTTAAAATAAACGAAGGTTTCCAACATTTTGATGGGTGGAGTGCTAATATAAATGGGGTTGATCTTAATCATCAGTGGCCTGCTGATTGGGAGGAAGAAGCAGCAGTAAGTCCACAAAAGCCTTCTCCAAGAAAATATGGGGGAGAGCGTCCATTAAGTGAACCAGAGACGCAAGCGATTTATTCTTTTACAAAAAGGCATAACTTTCGTATGGTGTTAGCCTTTCATTCCCAAGGGGAAGTTATCTATTGGGGATATAAAGGATTTGAAACAAAGGATTCTGAACATATAGTCAATCAATTTAGTACAATAACAGGTTATATTCCAGAACGTGTAGCAGATAGCTCAGCAGGATATAAGGACTGGTTCGTTCAAGAATACGTAAGACCTGGTTTTACCGTTGAGGTTGGATACGGAACGAATCCTTTACCTTTCTCTCAATTTAAACAGATATATAGCACAAATCTTGAACTGTTATTAAAAGCTCCTTTATTTATATAAATGTTGGATAAATATGGGTTGTGTTGCAAATAATAATCAAATAATAATATAAATAGGTTGTTGTAAATCAAATAACAGTGTGCTACAATTACAAATGGACTTTTTCTTGTTATTTTGAAGGAGAAGGAGAAGGACAACCTTCAAGGTAATACTACTGTAGTATTTTTTTTTATTAAAAATCTATTTAGTAAAATCACTGAGAGGAAATGAAAGAGGAGGAAGATATCAAATGATGTTAGCTTGGATTGCTTTTCTAGCAGGTATAGTATCTATCATTACTGCTGGATTATTTCTGGTAATTGTTTTGAAGGAAGAAGTGGGTACTGCAAAAATGAAGGAATTATCCGATGCAATTTTTGAAGGTGCAATGGCATTCCTTAACAGACAGTACAGAACCTTATTACCTATTGTAGCAATAATTACAATCGCTTTATTCTTTGTAGATCCAGCTCTTTTTGCACATGGAGCTGTAGGAGTGAATAACCTTCCAAAATCGGCGTTAGCTGTTTCTTTCTTAGTAGGTGCAGTTTCCTCTGCTATTGCTGGTTATGCTGGAATGTTAAGTACCACAAAATCTAATGCTCGTACTACTCATGCAGCTAGAACAAGCTTAGGAAAAGCGTTAACAGTTGCTTTCCGTGGTGGAGCTGTTATGGGTCTGTCTGTTGCTGGATTAGCATTAGCTGGTGTTTCCGGTTTATACATTCTTTACGAAAATGCAGTAGTAATTAACAGCTTTGCTTTTGGAGCTAGTGCTGTTGCCTTATTTGCAAGAATTGGCGGTGGTATTTATACAAAGGCGGCTGACGTAGGAGCAGATTTAGTTGGTAAAATAGAAGCAGGAATACCAGAAGATGATCCACGTAACCCAGCAGTTATTGCTGACAATGTGGGTGATAATGTTGGTGATACTGCAGGAATGGGAGCAGACCTTTTTGAATCCTATGCTGCTACAAGTATTGCTGCTATGATTATTGGTAACACTATTTTGGACTTTGAAGGGGTTATTTTCCCACTATTAGTTGGTGCGGTAGGTATTGTTGCCGCAATTATTAGTACATTCTTTGTACGATTAAACAATGACGAGGGAAATCCTCAATCCGCTTTAAATATTGGTTTATGGTCAACAAACGTCATTACAGCTGTAGGTACATATTTTGTGGCTTCCTATCTTTTTGGTGATAATGCTTTAGGTATATGGTTAGCCCTACTATTTGGCTTAGTAACAAACGTAGCTATTGGTTATCTAACGGAGCTATATACGTCTTATCATAAAAAGTCAGTTAAAGAGATTGCTGAAGCTTCTCTAACTGGTCCTGCAACCAACATCATTAAAGGATTAGCTGTTGGATTTAAAAGCACAGCTGCTCCAATGTTAGTTATTGTTTTAGCAATCGGTGGTTCCTATTATGTAGCACAAGAAATAGCTGCTGGACTAGGAATTTATGGTATTGCGATGGCAGCGATGGGGATGTTATCAACTGCTGGTATGGTAGTTGCTATTGACTCCTTTGGTCCTGTAGCAGATAATGCAGGTGGAATTGCTGAAATGGCAGGATTAGGCCCTGAGGTTCGTAAGAATACAGATAAATTAGATGCTGTTGGAAATACTACTGCAGCAGTAGCAAAAGGCTTTGCAATTGGTTCTGCTGCTTTAACAGCGATGGCATTATTCACAGCATATGCAAAATCAGCAGAATTAACAAGTATTAACCTACTTGATCCTATGGTTGTTGTTGGTCTATTTATTGGAGCGACTGTACCATTTGCTGTAGCCTCAAGAGCGATGGATGCTGTAAGTAGAGCTGCATTTGAAATGATCGAAGAGGTTAGAAGACAATTTAGAGAAATTCCTGGCATTATGGAGGGAACAGCAAAACCTGATTATGCAAAGTGTGTAGATATCAGTACAAAGGCAGCGATTAAAGAAATGGTTGCTCCTGGAGCGATGGCAATTGGTACGCCACTTGTAGTAGGATTTCTACTAGGACCATTGGCATTAGGTGCAACATTAGCTGGTGCAACTGCTTCTGGTGTATTGCTAGCAATCTTTATGTCAAATGCTGGTGGTGCATGGGATAATGCGAAGAAATATATTGAAACAGGCGTTTATGGTGGAAAAGGAACAGAAGCACATGCTGCTGCTGTTATTGGAGATACTGTAGGGGATCCGTTTAAGGATACTGCTGGACCAGCCATGAATCCATTGATTAAAGTAATGGGAACAATCTCCCTTATTATTGCGCCAATCATTGCTGCAATGTTTTAAATAAATCTATATATAGAAAAGGATGTGTTAGTTCAATAACCACATCCTTTTTGTATATTGCGAAGTAGAGAATATGTTCTTATAATGAAAAAACCACCTAGTCGTTACTAGGTGGTTTTATGTAGTCACTACTCTTCAATTTTGATGGAATCCGTTGGACAGCCATCAGCTGCATCGCGAACATCGTCTTGCATATCCTCTGGAACATCAGCTGTATTTTGATTGTTATCCATAATGTTATAGGCAATACCATCATCATCGAAATCAAATACATCAGGAGCAGTTGCTCCACAAGCACCACAAGCTATACAGGTATCTTTATCTACCCATGTTTTCATGTTTTTCACCTCCCATGTATAATTGAAAGGTCAATCATTGAACACTTTCATACCTATTTTAGAGTTTCTTATTTAATATTGCAAGCGACATTTGAATTTTTATGATATTTTATCCTTCCACAAAGTTAGGTATGCTAGGTAATATCCATGGAAGGTACCTTTCTTTGTATTGTAAAAAATCTTTATCTTCAATTGAATCAGAGGATATTAATACTTGAATCACATCCTCTAAATTGACTGTTAATTTCTTTTCTGACTGAAGAAAGGCATCAATGTGAACAGTAATATCTTCTGGGTTATGAAAAGTAACAATGGATTCCCTTTCTAAGATAGAAGAGACAATATAATTTTTTTGG
>JAENYW010000102.1 GCA_016841555.1 Tepidibacillus decaturensis | reverse complement strand
ATTCTGATGCTTCTCAAATGGAAGTATTTCTAATCGATGGCTTCGTGGAGACCAAACAAGCGCTGCCCATCCACTTCCTTCTACTCTTTCTGCAGCTGCAGTAAATTGCTTTTTAAATTTATCAAAGCTACCAAAGGAAGTTTTTAAAGCTGAAGCAATTGGTCCGTAAGGCACTCCTCCTCCGTTGGGACTCATATTGTTCCAAAAAATAGTATGAAGATAATGACCTGCTCCATTAAAGGCTATCTGACCTTCCCAATATTGAATGTATTTATAATCATTTTCATCTCTTGCTCTTTGTAAAGCTGTTTCTGCTTTATTTAAGGCGTCTACATATGCCTGATGATGCTTATCGTGGTGTAGGATCATCGTTTCTCTGTCGATGTATGGCTCCAATGCATCATAATCATAGGGAAGGGGAGGGAGGGTATGCTTGCCGATAGGAACCATATGAATGTAACTACATGAATTCAATAAAAGGACCTCCTTATCTATTAGATGTGTGTTATCCTAATAACTTATGACGGCAGAGGTAAATGTGTATAGATAAATGTCATAGGTCACACTATTATTTGAAAAATAAGAAAATTCCCATAAATTAGATTAGATTGTGAAACTATGAACAATTTAAGAGTAAATAATCTATTAGCATAACAAGTATGAAAACAAAATGATAGATTTATGTTTAAAATGTGAAATAATTGTGAGTAAACGTTTTGTTCGATAAAAGTTCAAAATTACTCTAGTTTTTTTTATATAAAATCCTATACAATAAGAAGTGTAAAGAGCGAATTATTATTCTTTGGGAAACAGACATTGTGAAAAATGTATCATAGTGAGGAGGTGGGGAGAATGCCATTCACGAATATAGGAATTCCTGGGTTGATTCTGATTTTAGTTATCGCATTGATTATCTTTGGCCCCAATAAATTACCTGAATTAGGTAGAGCAGCGGGTAGAACACTAAAAGAATTTAAGCATGCGACGAAGGATTTAGTAGAAGAGGCTACAAGTAGTAACGAGGTAAAAGAGGAAAAATAAAGGTAAAGGATTAATGGATGGAGGTGATGACAGGTGGTTAAAGGATTAAACGATTTGATATCATTGGATAATTTAATCATTGAACCAAAAGCATGTATAAATCACTTAAATCGTGAAACGGTATGTCAGGCTTGTAAAGAAAATTGTCCTACCAATGC
Organism: Tepidibacillus decaturensis; assembly: GCA_016841555.1. Lineage (GTDB taxonomy): Bacteria > Bacillota > Bacilli > Tepidibacillales > Tepidibacillaceae > JAENYW01. The sequence continues at coordinate 8,392 of JAENYW010000102.1, read as the reverse complement.
GATTAAGCTAGTTAATGGATTGCCTGTCATTAACCATTTAAGTTGTATCAATTGTGGGGCTTGTATCAGTGCTTGTCCTACATTAGCTATCGATCATATTCAAAAGCCCTATATTAATATAAGCAAACAAGTTGAACAGCATCCTAAAGCGAATATCACATGTGATCAACATGAAGCATATCAAAAAGGGATTAAAGTTCCTTGTTATCTTTATTTAGATCTTTCTCTTCTTTTACAGGTTGGAAATGGGAAAAAAGAAATTACATTTTATACAGAAAAATGTACAACCTGTCCAAAATCAGAGGTTATATCTGTGAAGCAGCATATAGAAGGTTTGCAAAGAGAACTAGAGCATTATCATATTCCATTCTCTATTCAGGTAAATGATACTGAATTAGATGATAAAGAGGATCAAGCGATTGATGGCTTGACTAGAAGAGAATTATTTAAAAAGTTCTCAATCAAAAATGTTAGGGAAGCATTATTTGAGGAGGGGGAGGAAAGAAAAACAGAAAAAGAAACGAAAAACTTAACGGTAAAAGAACGAGCAAGATTTAAACGGAAATTGTTCAATCAACACATTTTAATGGAAACAAAAGAAATGGCCATGACATTACCTGACGCTCACTTCCTACATATTAAAGTAACAGATGCTTGTAGTGGATGTAATGTATGTGAAAAGATTTGTCCGACACAAGCAATCTATTGGGAAAATGATGTTCAAGGTAATAGTCAACTGCTTTTTAATCTTCAACAGTGCATTGGTTGTAAAAAATGCGCAGCTTGTCCAGAAGGTGCAATTTATTTTGAACCCGTACGCTTTGAGGACTATGTAAAGCAAGGCATAAAAAGGCTGAAAACGTATCAATTAAAAGAATGTGTTATATGCGGAGAAGAATTTCGAACAATGAATAATGTGGATACTTGCTCATTTTGTGAAGCGCAGAAAAATAAAAATCCAAAGTGATTCTTCGCTCACAAATTAGAATAACAGAAATTGTTGAGTTTTTCAACAAAAACAACTTGCTTATAGTGTTAAGGGGAAAAATTTATTCCAGAATGAAATTATTATGGAAGAGGTGAAGAGAAAGTGAGAAAGAAAAGAGTATTTCTCATGATGTTTCTTATGTTCACACTGATAGTATCTGGGTGTGGCGGTGGAATGGTAACAGAACCACTGGAAAAGGTTGAGGTAGATCAATCTCAAGCTGCTCAATCTATACAGGGTAAGGAATTCGATTTACTATTACAAGCTTCTCAAGCTTTCCTTGCAGAGGAAGAAAAAACAATTACAGCTGAGGAAGTATATGAAAAAGTTGTTTTAGAAGGAGATATCAACTATTTGGTAGTTGATGTTCGTCCCGCAAAATCCTTTGCAGATGCACACATTGAAGGATCAGTTAATATTCCATATGCTTTAACTGCAAAGCCAAATATGATTGCAAATTTACCAAAGGATAAAACAATTGTCGTTGCTTGTTCATCTGGGCATACAGCAGGGCAAACAGCTGCATTTTGGAGCTTGTTAGGCTATGATGCAGTGCCTATGCTAAATGGCATGGGAGGCTGGAACAAAACAGCTGGTTCAGCTTTGAAGCAATTTGACTATCCAGTAGTAACAGCAGAAAAACCTCCTATAGCAGCAGTCAATACATTCCCTACTATAACAGCTGAAGGAGCAAATGATTTACAATCTTTGATTATTGAACGTGCACAAAGTTACTTAGCTTCTGGAAAAGGACCCATTGTTAAAGCAAATGATTTAAAGGATAAGGTACTTGATGGAAATGATACTGGCTACTTTTTAGTCGATATTCGTCAGGAAACAGATTATAGTAAGGGTCACATTGATGGTGCAATTAATATTCCTTTCCAAGCTCTTGCGGATGTTGAAAGTCTAAAGAAAATACCAACAGATAAAAAGGTTGTTCTTATTGGCTATACAGGAATTGACGCTAGTCAGGTCACTCGTGTATTAAATCAATTAGGCTACGATGCATATGCGTTATTCCAAGGAATGAGAGTTTGGACAACAGATGAAGAGGTTAATGGAATAGCACCTGCTTCCGCTGAAGTAATTACTGATTTACCTGTAAAGGTATTACAATATAACTTAGACGGTGGTGGCGGTGGAACTGCTAGCTGCGGTTAAACCATACTGTGGAAAGAAAGGAGAATTAGCATGAGACAATTCAATCGTCGTACGTTTTTAAAAGCCTCTGCAGCAGCTGCTGTAGTGAGCTCAGTTCCTTTATATGTAAGCTTTAATAATTATAAAAAGGCTGCAGAAGATGCAACTGTTCATAAAATACCTTCCTTTTGTCAAGGCTGTACCAGCTATTGTGGGATTATCGCTCATGTAAAAAATGATCGACTTTGGAAAATTGAAGGACATCCAATTCATTTGAAATCTAGAGGGCATCTTTGTGCTAGAGGTCATGGAATGGCGGACTACGCTTATTCAAAGGATAGAATTCAACATCCTTGGAAACGTGGAGATAATGGTGAGTTCGAAAAAATATCCTGGGATCAAGCATTTAAAGAAATTGGAGAAAAGCTAAAGGATATTGTAAAAAAATATTCAGGTAATTCGGTTGTATGGATGGAGCATGGTTCTCACAGAAAGCCATATGTGGACCGTTTATTTGATAAAATCGGATCACCAAACTTTGTTACCCAATATTCAACCTGTTTTAATTCGAAAACAAATGCATGGCAGCAAATGGTTGGCGGCACCTTAAGTGGTGATCATCAAAAATCAAAATATATCATTTTTGAAGGTCGTAACTTTGCTGGAGGTATTGTTCCTAATGGAATGAATCTTATCACTAAAGCGAAGGAACAAGGAACGAAGATTCTTGTTATTGATCCTCGTTATTCCGAAATTGCAAAAATTGCTGATGAATGGCTTCCAATACGGCCTGGTACAGATTTAGCATTCCGATTAGCAATGGCAAATGTACTGATTAGCGAGGGGCTGTATGATAAAGTATTTGTCAAAAAATATGTTGATGGCTTTGATGAGTTCTGGAAATATAACAAGCACAACACGCCAGAATGGGCAGAGGAAATCACAGGAATCTCAGCGCAAAAAATTCGTGAAATTGCTAGAGAGTTTGCCAAAAATGCTCCTCAAGCATTTATTGAACCAGGCTGGCATGGTTTACATGCACATTATTTGAATAGTACACAAACCGCACAAATGGCAATTATTTTGAATGCACTAGTAGGTAACTTCTATCAGCGTGGTGGATTGATGCCAAGCGCAACAGTTACTTTAGGACATTTAGAATTACCAGAGGTATTCGGACCAGAAAAAGGAGACCGTGTCGATGGTGCTGGTGTCGATGGGGAATTTAAAACAGTGGAACCAGCACGTGGTATCTCTCACTTAATTGCAAATAAGGTTGCTGAAGGAAAGGTAAAGGCTGTATTCGTATGTAACAATAATCCTTTAAGAACATCTCCTAGTCCTGAAGAACAAAAGCAGCTTAAGGATGCTGATTTAGTGGTTTCCATTAATATAGACTGGAATGAAACCTCCTATCATGCAGCGCATTACATCTTACCTGAGCATTATTATTTAGAAAGATACGAACATCCATATACGGTATCTGGACATATTACCCATGAGCATCCTCAAATTGCTCTTCGTCAACCAGTTATTAAGCCATTACATGATTCGAAGAACATTATTGATATTTTAGACGGAATTGCAAAGGGAATGGGCTATAATGATTTGTATCCATTTACAGTTGAGGATGATATAAAAGCTGCTATTGCACCTTTAGGAATTACATTTGAACAATTGAAAAAAGCTGGAACAATCGAATTTCCTGCTACCTTAAAGACAGGATTTCCTATAAATAAAGGAAAGCCTGCATTAAAAACAAAATCTGGAAAAATTCAATTTTCTGCAGAGTTATTTAAATTAGATGGAAAAATTGGAGTTCCAACTTGGATCGCTCCTAAAGTAATGCCTGATTCAAGTAAAGCAGATGAATTCCGATTGATTCACGGTAAACAACCATGGCATTCCCATGCTATGACAAATAACAATAATTATCTTATGGCAATGTCTGAACGCTATGACGGTATGTCTATGTGGATGAATACAGCCAGAGCGAACAAACTAGGTATTAAAAATGGTGATACAGTAACTATGGAATCCTCTATTGCCAAAAAAGAAGTAAAGGTGAAGGTAACAGAATTGATTCATCCAGATTGCGTATGGGTTCCATCAACCTACGGCGGTTACTCACCAAAGAATACAACAGCTTACAATGTAGGTGTTAACTTTAATGACTTTATTCCAGTCATGGTGGAGCCATGGTCAGGCTCAACAATGTCACAAGAAGTGGTCGTTAAAATCAGAAAGGGGGCAATGTAAATGGCTAGATATGGTTTAGTCATCGATGACTCCAAATGCACAGGCTGCACAGCTTGTACGATTGCTTGTCAATTGCATAATAATTTAGAACCAGAAATGACCTATAATCGTTTAGAAATACTTGAAACAGGAACATATCCAAACGTAAAGATGGACATCATGCCTATGCAATGTATGCATTGTGACAATGCTCCTTGTGTCAGTGTTTGTCCAACGCAAGCTACCTATAAACGTGAAGATGGTATTGTTGCTATTGATTATGATAAATGTATTGGTTGTAAATATTGTATGACAGCTTGTCCTTATGATGCACGTAAGCTAAATGAAGAGCGAGTTCCAGTAAAATGTCGTTGGTGTCCTGAATATCTTGAAAAAGGAGAACAACCACCATGTGCTGCAACTTGTATGAATGATGTTCGTGTATTTGGTGATTTAGATGATCCTAATAGTAAAATTAATAAAATATTAGCTGAAAACGAAGTTGTTAGCCTATTGCCGGAAAAAGGAACAAAACCAAGCATCTTCTATGTGAAAAAGTAAAGAGAGGTGAGAGAAGAGATGTTTAATAGAAAAACTGGGTTAATTATTGCAGGAATACTCATCGTATTTGGTCTTGTTGGGGCGCTAAATATTCTTATCCATGGAGAGCATGCGATGGGAACAAACAACAAAGTTCCTTGGGGTGCTATGATTGCTGGATATGTATTTTTCGTTGGTGCTAGTGCAGGACTTTCTATCGTATCCTCATTAGGACACGTATTTAAAATAGAACGGTTTGAAGTAATAGGTAAAAGAGCGTTAGTTGGAGGTATTGCTACTCTGTTGATGGGATTTGTGGTCATTGCATTAGAGTTAGGAAAACCATTTAACATGATTTACATTCTTTTTAGTCCAGGTATTTCCTCTGCAATATTTTGGATGGGAGCATTATATGGTACATTATTAGTTCTATTACTTGCTGAATTCTATTTTGTTATCAAGGGAAAGCATGCAATTGCGAGCACAATTGGTATCTTTGTCGTCATTGCTGATGTTGCTGCACATAGTAATTTAGGAGCTGTGTTCGGCAATAGCGTTGCCCGTTCATTTTGGAATGGCCCGTTCATTCCAATTTATCTAATTGTACTTGCTATCCTGTTAGGTTTAGGAGTTTTAGCAGTCATGTTCTACATTATTGACAAAACAAACGCAACAAAGGATAGCTTGGTTTATCGTAACGAGCATATCGTATCCATTATTGGTAAACTGATGGCGTTGTTTATTGTCATTTCTTTCTTCTTCATGTTTTGGAAGCTATTCACCAGCACCTATGGAGCAGCACCAGGACAATATGAAGCTGCTATGGCATTATTAGCGGGTCCATTAAGCTTTAACTTCTGGGTATTTGATGTTCTGTTGATGATGGTTATTCCATTCATTCTATTGATGACAAAAAATGGTTTCCAACCTCAACGAGTTTTCTTAGCAGGAATATTAACCATTATAGGTAACCTATTTGTACGGATTGACTTAGTTTTTGCTGGAGAAATTGTAGAATTTACTTTTCTCCCAGGTCAGGAAAGTCAATACCTACACGCCTTTGTTTCATGGTCAGAGTGGGGTGTATTATTAGGTGCAATTGGTGGAAGTATTCTAATATATCTGTTAGCTGAAAAATACTTTAACCTAGATGAGGAACATGAACATCATCATGGAGAATCGAAGGCTAATAAACCAGTTGAAGCATAAATAACAGGTATAAATACGTACGAAGGAACTTATCTATGAATGAAGTGAGGAGGGGTACATGTGCAATTAGATGAAAAAACAAGAAAAGAAGCTGTAGAAGAAATCTATTTAATATTAGCTGAATTCTATAAGTTCCCCGATGAGGCATTCTTTGAGGAAGTGGAAAGTGGAGAAATTGACCAAAGATTAGAGGAGCTATATAAGATAGCAGGTTATCTTGGTCCGACACTATCTTTGGCAGATAGATTTTCCAACCTAAATAAAATGAAAAAAGCTTTCATCGATTGTTTTTTAGGGGGAGCTAACTCATATGCACCACCAGTTGAATCATTATATAAGGTATGGACGACAGATGCTTCTGCAGATATCGGAATGGCAAATCAAAAGGGCTATTTATTTGGTGATTCTGCCTTGCACATTCGACACCTCTTCGAAGAATATGAGCTAGAAATACCTGAAGATTATAAAAATATGCCTGATCATTTAACGCTTTTGCTAGAATTCTTAGGATTTATGATTAGCAATAGCTCAGATACGGAAATGAAACAATATCTCCATGATCACTTTGATTGGCTAGGAGATTTTAAACAAGAATTATCAAAGATAGAAAATAGTTCTTTTTATCTTGATATAACAGATATAGTGATTCAAGCGATTGACGATGAAATAAAATGGTTAGAACAAAAGAATATCATTTCCTAATGTGTTTAAACGTCAGAAAGGAGTGACAAAAATTGAAGAGAATAATGGCAGTTCTTTTTATCATCGTATTAGTAATAGTATCTGGTTGTAGCAGCATTAACGAGAAGGCTGTTGCTGATGTATCACCAGATTTTAATAAAGAACAGGATCTTTCATTGTATAAAGTGGAGGAAAAAGCAAAGGAAAACCCAGAACCAACTCCACTCGATCCAGAGCTAGAATATGTAGATACGCATTATATGATGAAATTATTAGAAGGAGTATCAGATTCGAGTAGTGGACGCAAAAGTTATGATCAAGCTCCTCCAGAGTGGAATTTTGTACTAGTAGATGCTAGACCATCCAAAGTGTTTCAATCTGGACATATTAATGGAACAATCAATATTCCTGATGCTGAGTTTGACCAAAAAACAAATTTATTACCAGAAGATAAAGATAAATTAGTTATCTTTTACTGTGGTGGTCTATCCTGCCATTTAAGTGCTAACTCTGCTAAAAAAGCTGAAGCTTTAGGTTATACGAATGTAAAGGTATATCAAGAAGGAACACCTGCTTGGTTAGCCGCAGGGAATTACGTCGTTGTTACTGAGGAATACGTTAAAGATCTAATTTTGGAGACTAATGTAACAAGAGTAGACCTACCTCCATTTGTTATTATTGATGCTAGACCTTATAGTATTTATTTCGCATCTCATATTCCAAATGCGATTCAAATGGATGATCTAACGTTTAAGCAAAAATATACAGGTGTTATTCCAGCTAACAAAGGAACAGAAATAATAACCTATTGCGGAGGATTTGGCTGTCACAAGAGTCATTCAATCGCACATGATTTAGTTGCTGAAGGATACACAAATGTAAAGGTTTTCGCTGGAGGACTTCCTTTATGGAACGCAGCAAAGCTTCCTACCTTTGGTATGAGTGCTGCTGATAGTGACTTTAATGTAGCAGAGGGTAAAGTTAACCGTGCATTAACAACAGATCAATTTGTAGAAAAAATTGCAACTGGTGCTACAGTATTGGATGTTCGTGGAGATTCTGAACGAGCGCATGGCGGAATTCCAAACTCTATTCATATTCCAGACAGTGATATCCATGCTGATTCCAAAGCAATCGCAGATCAACTTCCTGCAGATAAAAATACTACCATTGTTATTCACTGTGCAAGTGGAGCCAGAGCAGGAGGCGTTGTTGATAAAATAGCGGATTTAGGATATAACAACGCATATTATTTAAATCATGCTATTCATGTTCATGAAGACGGAACATTTGATTTTTAGAAGCCAATAAAATAGGAGTAGGGGCATGTTACATTCATGCACCTACTTTTTTTTATGGATTGATAGATTTCTCTAGCATAGGCTGGTAAATTGTTAAGCTTATAGAAATTAATGATAATTGGTCTCAAGATTCATAATTGTGAGTATTTTATTCAGCTTAAGTGTATGAAATATGTCTAATTTGTGAACTTTTTATTTACACTGTTGTCATACGATGTTACTATAGAACTGACAGTAAAACGGTTACAATTAATCATTGCTATAGGGAGTGTGACAATTAATGGCAAAAGTA
>JAENYW010000101.1 GCA_016841555.1 Tepidibacillus decaturensis | reverse complement strand
ATTTGCATTATTATTTATGGATGGTTTAGTTGTTTTTACTTCAGGAGTAGTTTTTGGACTTGAACGAGCGATGTATGCTTTATTGGCGCTATACATTACAAGTAAAACGGTAGATATGGTGCAAATGGGGATAGGATATTCCAAATTAGCCTTTATTATTTCTAGTAAGCAGCTAGAAGTCGGGCAAGCTATCTTAAAGGATCTGGATCGTGGCGTAACTATTGTGAATGCTACTGGTGGCTATACTGGAAGTGACAGAAAGATATTACTTGTCGTCTTTGAGCAAAAGGAAACAACTAGATTAAAGGAAATAGTAAGAGTTATTGATCCCTTAGCTTTTGTCGTTGTTGCCAATGCACACGAAGTATTAGGGGAAGGCTTTAAAAGGGTTGAAAATCATTAATATATCATTATTGGAGGGAAATGAACAAATGGCTATCGAAGCGCAAACATTAGCATCCTTGAAACAAACTGCTATTACCATTCGCAAGGATATTGTGAAGATGGTAGCGGAGGCAAGTTCAGGACACCCAGGGGGGTCCTTATCTGCAGCAGATATTGTTACTGTCTTATATTTTAATGAAATGAATATTGATCCTGCGAATCAAAATGATCCTAACAGAGATCGTTTTGTGCTAAGTAAGGGGCATGCAAGTCCAGTGCTGTATGCAGCTTTAGCAGAAAAAGGATTTTTTCCTAGGGAAGAATTAATGACCTTTCGAAAAATCAATTCTCGATTACAAGGGCACCCTAGTAAAAAATCGCTTCCTGGCGTAGAAATGAGCACAGGTTCATTAGGACAAGGCTTAGCAGCTGCTAATGGTATAGCTTTAGCAGGAAAATTAGATAAGAGAGATTACCGCGTATTTACCATGCTTGGTGATGGAGAAATCCAAGAAGGAATGATATGGGAGGCTGCGATGGCGGCGGATCATTTTAAGCTGGATAATCTAACTGCATTTTTAGATTACAACCACCTTCAAATTGACGGAAACGTGGAAGATATTATGAACCCAGCACCAGTAGATGACAAGTTCCGAGCCTTTGGATGGCATGTAATTATCATTGATGGACATGATATGAAACAAATTGATGATGCTATACAAGAGGCAAAGCAAATAAAAGGAAAACCAACCATGATTATTGCTAACACAATAAAAGGGAAAGGTATTTCCTATATGGAGAATCAAGTAGGATGGCATGGTACTGCACCAAATAAAGAACAACTACAGCAAGCACTGGAAGAATTGAATGGAGGGAAGCAAAATGACTAAAATTGCAACCCGTGATGCATATGGTAAAGCATTGGTGGAAATCGGAGAAAAAAATCCAAACATTATTGTATTAGATGCAGATTTATCGAAATCAACCAAAACAGCAGATTTTGCAAAGCATTATCCAGAACGTTTTTTTGATATGGGTATTGCAGAAGCCAATATGATTGGTACTGCTGCAGGACTTGCAGCATCTGGGAAAATCCCTTTTGTCAGTACCTTTGCATTATTTGGTACACTTCGAGTGGGAGATCAAATACGTAATTCCATCTGTTATCCACATTTAAAGGTAAAAATTGCGGTTACTCATTCTGGATTAACATTAGGGGAAGATGGGGCCTCCCATCAAGCAATTGAAGATATTGCAATGATGAGAGCCATTCCTAATATGACAGTTATTGTTCCTGCCGATGCAGAAGAAACAAAAAAAGTGATACATGCTGCTGCAGAATATGACGGGCCAATGTATATTCGTTTAGGACGTCCTGCGTTACCTCAAGTATTTGATGAGAGCTACACATTTGAAATCGGTAAAGGAACCGTTGTGAATCAAGGCTCAGATGTTACGATTATTGCTATGGGAGTAATGCTACATCCTGCATTAGAGGCTGCAAAAATTCTTGAACAAGAAGGAATTTCTGCACGGGTAATTAATATGGCAACCATTAAGCCAATTGACCAAGAGATTATCATCCAAGCGGCAAAAGAGACAAAAGGAATTGTAACAGCAGAAGAGCATAACATCTATGGTGGTTTAGGAAGTGCAGTAGCCGAAGTGGTTACTGAACATGCCCCCACAACCGTAAAACGTGTTGGTGTTAATGATACCTTCGGTGAATCTGGTAAACCAGATGAGCTATTAGAAAAGTATGGATTAACCAAAGAACATATCATGGAAAAAGTTAAAGAGATTTTGAAGTAAAATTAAAAATAATATAATAGAATAAAAATACAAAAGGAGCTTGTTGCAAAACGACTGGATAGTTCGTAGAGCAGCAGCTTCTTTTTTAAATACCTATGCATATTTAATCATTTGATGTGCGGTTAAATTCAATGATTATTCAGAAAAATGAAAGGGTTTTCAAAAAAATAAATATAATTTATAAAAAAAGTCGTTGAATTAATATACCTAAGGTCGTATAATAATTCATATAAATGAATGTTTATTAATAATATATATGAAGTGGGTATGAAGGGAGAAAAAAATTGAACATAAATGCTATTGTAGTAGGTGCTACTGGCTATGGTGGACTTGAATTAATTCGAATTCTTCTTCAGCATCCAAGCGTAAGTATTTCTCATTTATTTGCTCATAGCCAAGGATATGATTCTATATTAGACCTTTATCCTCAATTAAGAGATGTAATAGATATACCTGTAGATACGTTGGATCAATTAACGGAGGAAAAAATAAAAGAACTAAAAGAAGCATCGGATATTGTCTTTTTAGGAACCCCCTCTGGAGTTAGCAAGGAATGGGGGCCAATTTTTTTAAACCAAGGGTTTAAAGTAATTGATTTGTCAGGAGATTTTCGATTAAAGGATCCTGCTAGCTATGAAAAATGGTATGGGAAGGAAGCGCCTGAACAATCTTATTTGCAAAAAGCAATCTATGGCTTGTCGGAATGGTTTTCCGATGATATTAAAGAAGCGGATTATATCGCCAATCCAGGCTGCTATGCAACGAGTATTTTATTAGCGCTAGCGCCGATATTTTCTCATCAATTACCAGTAAAATCAGTGATTATCGATGCGAAATCTGGTGTATCAGGAGCAGGAAGAGGATTAAATAGAAGCACTCATTTTTCTGAAGTGAATGATAATTTCAAAGCGTATAAAGTAGGCACTCATCAGCATATTCCAGAGATAGAACAAACCTTATCTCAAATTGGTGGCAAAGCCGTTACAGTACAAATGATGACCCATTTAATTCCGATGACGAGAGGGATATTATCTACTATTTATGTAGATTTTTATGAAGAAATAAGTAAAGAGGAAATGATTAGCATCTACCAAGAGGATTATCAAAACCAACCGTTTGTCCGATTACGACCCTATGGTGAATTTCCTGAGACAAAGCAAGTATATGGGACGAATTATTGCGATGTTGGATTCTATGTTGATACACGAACAAAACGACTTATTTTGTTTTCGGTAATAGATAATTTAATGAAGGGTGCAGCAGGGCAGGCAGTACAAAATTTAAATATTATGATGGGTTGGGATCAACAGCTAGGGTTAAAATTTATCCCAACTTACCCATAGAGGAGAGCGTTGATGATGGTACATGTGAATGAAATGCAATTGAACATAATAGAAGGTGGAAGCGTTGCTTCACCTAAAGGATTTCAAGCAACTGGTATCCACTGTGGGATCCGAAGAAAGAAAAAGGATTTGGGCATTTTGTTCACTGAAACACCAGCTGTAACTGCTGCAGTATATACAACAAATACCTTTCAAGCAGCTCCATTAGAAGTAACGAAGGAATCATTAGCTACTTCGTCAGTACAAAGAGCACTAATTGTTAATAGTGGTAATGCCAATGCATTTACAGGTGAACAGGGATTAAAGGATGCATATAAGATGCGAGAGGTGACGGCAGGATACTTTAATTTTTTACCAGCAGAAGTGATGGTTGCTTCAACAGGGGTTATTGGAGAAAAAATGCCGATGGATAATATTTTAGATGGGATTAAACAGCTATCCTATTTAGCTAATAAAAATGATGGTTTAGCCTTTTCAGAAGCAATATTAACAACGGATACCGTATCCAAATCCTTAGCGGTTGAGCTAATAATAGACGGAAAGAGAATAACGATTGGTGGAACAGCAAAGGGTTCAGGCATGATTCATCCGAACATGGCAACAATGCTAGCATTTATTACCACAGATGCAAAGGTAGAGGATGCTGCTTTACAAAGACTTCTTCGACAAGTAACCGATCAAACCTTTAACATGATAACCGTAGACGGAGATACATCAACAAATGACATGGTTATCGTGATGGCAAACGGTTTAGCGGAAAACGAAAGTTTAGATGAGAAGCATCCTGAATGGCTTGCCTTTTATCAAGGCTTTCAATATATGGCAAAAGAATTGGCAAAAATGATTGCTAAGGATGGAGAAGGTGCTACGAAGCTAATAACAGTGACTGCAGATGGTGCTGGAAGTCCTGAGATGGCAAGAACAATTGCAAAAGAAATAATCGGAAGTAATTTGGTGAAGACAGCCGTATTTGGTGCTGATGGAAACTGGGGACGCATCGTAATGGCGATAGGGAATAGCGGCTATCAGGTAGATGGGAAAGTCCTAGATATCTCTATCGGAAATGTAAACGTCATTAATCAGGGAGAACAAACAATTTATGAGGAAGAAATGGTGACAGAATCCTTACAAGGAGAAGAAGTAAAGATACATGTTGATCTTCATCTAGGAAAGGAATCTGCAACAGCTTGGGGGTGTGATTTAACCTATGATTATGTCAAAATCAATGCAGCCTATCGTACATGATTTCGATCAGGAGCAAAAGATAGATCAAAAACAATTTGTAGTAATCAAAATAGGTGGAAGTGTTCTAGGAGAGCTTTCAGACCGTTTTTATAAAGAAGTCCTATATTTATTAGAAGAAGGCTGGTTTCCAATAATTGTTCATGGAGGTGGCCCTTCCATTACCAAAATGCTGACTAGAATCGGTATTGAATCCTCCTTTGTTAATGGTTTAAGGGTAACGGATGAAGAAACACTTGATGTGGTTCAAATGATCTTAAACGGAAAAGAAAATACAGAAATCGTCAAACGGATTCAAAAATTAGGTGGCAAAGCAATTGGATTAAGTGGTGTAGATGACAACATGATTATTGCGGAGCAGCTTGATCCTGCCTTAGGCTATGTGGGGAAAATAAAGAAAATTTCCCTTCCGATATTTCATATTTTTCAAGAACAAAAGATTATTCCTGTTATTAGTCCATTAGGCGTGGATGAAACAGGTCAGGTATATAACATTAACGCAGATACCGTTGCTCAAGCCATCGCTATTGAATTACAAGCGAAAAAAATCTTTTTGGTTTCTGACGTTCCTGGTATCTATCATCAGCAGCAAGGGAAGAAGGAAATTCTTCATTTATTAACACCAAAGGATATTGTCCAATTAAAAGCAAAGAAGCAGTTTACAGGAGGAATGATTCCTAAAGTAGATGCTGCAGTACAGTGTTTAGATCAAGGAATAGAAGAAATATTTATCTTGGATGGACGAGAAGAAGGAATTTTAGCAAAGGTGTATGATCAGCAACTAGTGGGTACGAGAATCCAAAAAGCAGAGGTGGTTTGATGAGCGCACTATTTCCAACCTATCCAGAAGGTCTGATACGCCCGCAAAAAGGAAAAGGAAGCTGGCTATGGGATGAACAAGGAAAACGTTACTTGGACTTCACCTCAGGAATAGGGGTTTGTCAGCTCGGACACGTTCCAGAAGAGGTGAAACAGAAGGTAATTGAACAATTAGAACAATTATGGCATACATCCAACCTGTTTCACATTGAACCTCAGGAGCAATTGGCGAATGAACTTACAGAAATAAGTGGGCTGCATTATACTTTTTTTGCAAACAGTGGTGCAGAAGCGAATGAAGCAGCGATAAAGCTTGCTAGAAGATATCAACAAAAGGTGAAGAAGACAAAAAAATATCAGATCATTACCTTTGAGCAATCCTTTCATGGGAGAACTTTGGCAACCTTAACTGCAACAGGACAGGAGAAGGTAAAGGAAGGCTTTGATCCTCTTCCAACTGGCTTTATCTCGGTTCCTTATGGAGAGTTAGATGCGCTGAAAGAGGCACTAACAGAAGAAACAGCAGCAATTATGCTAGAGGTAATTCAAGGAGAAGGTGGTGTCTTACCTGCTGATGCTACCTGGCTGGTAGAGATAGAAAAATTGGCGAAGGAAAATGACGTATTGCTGATCATCGATGAAGTGCAAACTGGGATAGGCAGAACAGGAGAATGGTTTGGCTTTCAACACTATCCAATTCAACCTGATGTTATTACCATAGCGAAAGGTTTAGGGAGTGGCTTTCCAATTGGGGCGATGCTTGGACACGAAAAAACAAAAGAGGCATTTTCTCTTGGAAGTCATGGTTCTACCTTTGGTGGGAATTTTACTGTAACAACAGCAGGGCTTGCTACGATTCAGACGATGAAGGAAAAAAAGATTTTAGAGCATGTCCAGCTGATGGGAACGTATCTAAAGGAGCAGCTAGAGAAAAAGCTTTCTCATTATCCAGCATTTATTGAGATACGTGGAAAGGGATTAATGTTAGGAATCGAGTGGAATAAACCGGTGGTTGATATCATTCCTATGGCGAAGGAACAAGGCTTACTTGTCTTACAGGCAGGACCTAATGTAGTAAGGCTACTACCACCATTAAATATAACGATAGAAGAATTAAATCAAGGAATAGAAAAAATAGAGTCTACTATTAAACAGTGGTTAGATAAAAAAAACGTGGTATAAAAACAGACAGAAATGGAGGGGATGGGAGATGAAGGGATATCTTCTTTTAGAAACAGGGGATTGGTTTGAGGGAGAATGGATAGGTGCAGAGGTAGAATCAGTCGGCGAAGTAGTCTTTCAAACAGGAATGACTGGCTACCAGGAGGTTATTACAGATCCGTCCTATGCGGGGCAAATTGTTAATTTTACATACCCCCTAATCGGAAACTATGGAATTAATACGATAGATGATCAGAGTATTCGTCCGCATGTGGCTGGTGTTATTGTTGCAGAATTGTGCAAGCAGCCAAGTCACAGTCAATATACACAAAGCTTTGAACAGGTATTGAAGAATTATCAGATTCCTGGATTGGCTGAATTGGATACAAGAGAATTAACAAAGCTAATCAGGGACCATGGAACAGTTTATGGAACCATCAGTCAGCACTTAGATATGGGGAAAATAGAAGAATTAAAAAATAAAAAACTGCAAAGGGAAGCTAGTATCACAAATGGAACGGAGCTTCCTATCGTAGAACAGGTCACAACCAAAACACCGCTTCATTATCCAGGAAATGGATCACATGTTGTTGTTATTGATTACGGAAGTAAGTTTTCTATTCTGGATTCATTAAGAAGCTTGGATTGTGCCGTTACAGTTGTCCCTTTTGATTATCCAGTGAATGAAATCATAAAGCTAAAGCCAGATGGTATTCTTTTATCCAATGGTCCTGGAGATCCAAAGGAATTAGCACCTCAATTATCCAAGGTAAAGCATTTGGTAATGAATTACCCTACACTAGGAATTTGCTTGGGTCACCAGGTATTAGGTTTAGCTTTGGGAGGGGATACGGAGAAGCTTCCTTTTGGACATAGAGGAGTGAACCATCCAGTAATAAATCTAGAAACCAAACAGGTATGGATTACCTCACAAAACCATGGCTATACCGTGAAAAAGGAATCATTAAAAAATACGGACCTAATGATTACCCATGCGAATATAAATGATGATTCCGTAGAGGGAATGAAGCATCGTTATTTACCAATTCAATCCGTCCAATTTCATCCAGAAGCACATCCAGGACCTGTTGAAGCATTTGATATTTTTAAAGATTTCGTTAGTCAGTGCAGCGTAGAAAAAGGAGTAAAACAATATGCCTAAAGCTTTTCATAAATATAGTAAAATACTAGTTATCGGCTCCGGTCCTATTATTATTGGGCAGGCAGCCGAATTTGATTATGCGGGGACGCAAGCCTGCATGACATTAAAGGAGGAAGGGGCAAAAATTGTCTTAGTTAATAATAATCCTGCTACGATTATGACAGATGAGGAAATAGCAGATTATGTATACTTCGAGCCCTTAACGTTAGAGTCCGTAAGCCGCATTATTGAAAAGGAAAAACCAGACGCATTGCTTGCCACATTAGGAGGACAAACAGGCTTAAACCTAGCATTAGAATTGTCGGAACAGGGAGTGCTGGAGAAGTATCAGGTTGAGGTATTAGGAACCTCG
Source organism: Tepidibacillus decaturensis (assembly GCA_016841555.1). Lineage (GTDB taxonomy): Bacteria > Bacillota > Bacilli > Tepidibacillales > Tepidibacillaceae > JAENYW01. The sequence continues at coordinate 1,397 of JAENYW010000101.1, read as the reverse complement.
ATTATATCCATTCAAAAAGGGGAAGATAGGGAATTATTTAAGCAAACCATGGATGAAATAGGCGAACCTGTTCCAGAAAGTATTATTACGAAGGATGTAAATGAGGCAATCGCATTTACCAAGGAAATAGGCTTCCCTGTTATTGTTAGACCAGCCTATACCTTAGGGGGAACTGGTGGTGGTAAGGCAGAGACGGAAGAGGAACTGTTGAAGATTGGACTAAACGGAATTAAACAAAGTCCAATTGGTCAGATTCAAGTAGATAAGAGTTTGTTGGGCTGGAAAGAGATAGAATATGAGGTAATGAGGGATAAGGAAGGGAACTCCATCATTGTATGTAATATGGAAAATATTGATCCAATGGGTATTCATACAGGCGATAGTATTGTCGTTGCTCCATCACAAACATTAAATGATAGAGAATACCAAATGCTGCGTACGGTTTCATTAAAGGTAATTAAAGCTTTGGACATCGTAGGCGGCTGTAATATTCAATTTGCTTTACACCCAGATGGGGAAGAGTACTATATTATTGAGGTAAATCCAAGGGTGAGCCGATCTAGTGCCTTAGCATCCAAAGCAACAGGCTATCCAATTGCTAGAATAGCTACAAAATTGGCATTAGGCTATAACCTTTATGAAATAAAAAATCCAATTACACAGCATACCTATGCAAGCTTTGAGCCAGCCTTAGACTATGTCGTTGTAAAGATGCCAAGATGGCCATTTGATAAATTTCCTTATATTAATCGAAGCTTGGGTACACAAATGAAAGCAACTGGAGAAGTAATGACGATTGATCGAACCTTTGAAGGAGCCTTTTACAAGGCAGTTCGAGCACTTGAAATAGGGAAATATGGACTACTAGATAAACAGGTTAAAGAATGGACCGATGAGCAATTAGAGCAAGGCATCAAAAAGGCAGATGATCGACGTATCTTCATCCTTGCTGAAGCATTTAGGAGAGGCTATAGTGTACCATCCATTCATCGTTGGTCAGCGATACACCCTTTCTTTTTAACTAAATTTCAGAAGATGGTGGATACAGAGCTGAATTTACTTGCATGGAAGGGTCAAGCTATTTCGGATGAACAACTAAAAAAAGTCAAAGCTATTGGCGTTTCTGATGAACTTATTGCAAAAGCGTTGCAAATAACCAAAAAAGAGCTATGGGATAGGTGGAAGGAGCTAGATCTTTTACCTACCTATAAATCGGTGGATACCTGTGCTGGGGAATTTGAAGCAAAGACACCATATTTCTATTCCACACGCTCTGGTAAGGATGATGAAGAAGGGCTAATAGGGAAGAAAATAGCTGTTCTTGGCTCTGGTCCGATTCGAATTGGGCAAGGGATTGAATTTGATTATTGTGCGGTTCATACAGGCTTGGAGTTACA
>JAENYW010000100.1 GCA_016841555.1 Tepidibacillus decaturensis | reverse complement strand
AAATTCCAAACCTCTTTTTGCAAAAAACCATCATCCTGGGGATTAATGTTCAGATCTTTGTCATAGGGAAGATACATATGTTCAGCTGCTTCCATCCAATCCTTTACTTCTCTATCCTTCAACTTCAACTTATCCTTCACGCTTTTTAAAGCAGAAGAATCTTTTTCTTCTAGTAGCTTATAGATCTTAGCCGCCCATTTAAGGTTATACTTAGCCATCACATTGGTGTAGTAGTTGTTATTCACAATACAGGTATATTCATCGGGACCTGTAACTGCATCGATTTTAAAAGCCCCATGCTGAAAATGTCCAGTATCCATCCATAATCTAGCAGTCTCAAATAATATTTCTGCGCCATAGCTTTTTACGAACTCCATATCATTAGTTACGAGATAATACTGAATATAGCTATAAGCAATGTCTGCACTAATATGATATTGTGCAGTTCCTGCAGGGAAAAAGCTAGAGCATTCTGAACCAGATATAGTTCTCCAAGGGAATAAAGCCCCATTTTGATGGCCTAACTCCTTTGCGCGCTCTCTAGCATCCGTCAAAGTGGAATATCTAAACATTAATAATTGCTTAGCAAGGGCTGGGTAAGAAAATAAAAACACAGGGAACATATAAATTTCTGTATCCCAAAAGTAATGCCCCTCATAACCCTCGCCAGAAAGTCCCTTTGCGGCAATATTGGAAAAATCATCTCTTCCAGTTGATTGCAGAAGGTGAAAAAGATTGAACCGAATTCCTTCCTGCAAAAGGGCATCACCTTCTATTTTGACATCTGCATATTTCCAAAAGTGCTTAAGATAATCTATTTGCTTATGTAAAAGCATCGAAAATGTTAATGCTTTAATCGCATGTTGTAGCTTGATGGCTTGATGAATAAGGTTTTGTTTATGGCGTAATGTGTCCGTATAGATACTCTTCTTTGTAAAAACAGTAGGCTCTGTTAAAAAAAAGTGAAAGGTTGTTTCTACGGCTGTATCTGTTTTACTGTGAGAATAATCATGAGTTACGGATAAATCGTAATGAACAGCACAAGAAGTTTTTAGCTTTGAACGCTCTGTTTCCACTTCGATTGCAGCAATCTTCTCCTCATAGGATACATGAGTAACATATAAACGTTTTTCATGACCTGATGCTAATCGTGGGTCTTGATGGTCAACAAAGTTGGATACATCTCCATTAATCGTTGAAACAACTTTAACAGAACCAAAAAAAGTAACAGGTTCTATGGTTACCTCTTGAATAAATAATTCCCTTTCTGTGAATGATACCATCCGTTTAAAGCTTATCAATATTTCTTTATTAGTAGGTGAGCGCCAATGAATCCTTCTTTCTGTAAATCCCTGATCAAGATGTAGGTATCGATCATAGGATAGGATTTTTCCTGAAGCAAAGGAAAACCATTCTACCAATTCTCCTTCTAGAAGAGCGATACGTATGGTTTGAGCATCAATCACATTCAATAGCTTTTGTTGAGTCTCTGGAAATCCAAATAGCTTTTCCTGATAAGAAATGTCAATGATATCGTGAAAAGCGTTTAAATAAGTACCGCGTATTGTCTTTACATCGGTAGAATATCCTTCTTCAAAGTTTCCACGAACACCGATATATCCATTTCCTGCAAAAAATAAACTTTCTTCATTTAATAATTCGTTAGGCTCCGTTTTTTGAGAATGTATACTCCAGGTCATATGTGAACAACTCCTATCGGTTAAATAAAAGGACTTCATAGATAAGAAAAAACTATTAAAATTGGTTATTTTTCAAAAAAAAGACTTGATATTATAAAACAGAATGTAATAAAATGAGTCTGAAAAGGTTTTCAAAAACATTATAATAGTTTTTCAGTAGAAAAGGAAGATTTATATGAAACCGACTATCCGAGATGTAGCTAAAATGGCTAATGTATCGATTAGCACCGTATCCAGAGTAATGAATTCACCAGAGACTGTAGTAGAAAGTAAACGGCTACGAGTGTTGGAAGCCATAGAACACCTTCAATATCAACCTAATGCATTTGCACGAGGACTTATTTATAAAAGATCTAACACCTTAGGTGTAATGATTCCTGATGTTGAAAATCCTTACTATGCAGGACTTCTAAGAGGAATGCAGGATGCCGCTGTTGATTTAGGCTATAGCTTAATGATCGTTAACACAGATCGTAGCAAAGAACGAACCATCACTTATGTTGAAAATTTATATGAAAAACAGGTGGATGGCATTATTTTTGCTAGTGATATACTGCATCCTGAATACTATGATATTATTCGACACTATCAAATACCCTTAGTATTAGCTTCTACTAATTCAATAGAATATGATGTCCCTTCTGTGAATATAGATAATGAAAAGGGAGCATACGACGCAGTTAGATATCTCATTGAGCTAGGACATCGGAAAATTGGAATGCTTAGCTTTCCTTATGATGATTCTATTTCTGGAGAGCCTCGATATAATGGTTTTATAAAGGCGATTAAAGAGTATGGTCTAGAGGAATGTGCTACACATGTTACCTATGCTGATCATCGCTTTGAGAGTGCCTATAAAGCAGCTGAACAGTTATTCTCCAAATATCCAGATTTAACAGCAGTTTTTACTGCATCTGATGAATTTGCTATGGGGGCAATTTCCTTTCTCCATGAGAAAAATATACTAGTACCAGATCAGGTTTCGGTTGTTGGCTTCGATGATATCAGGATGGCTCATATGTATGTTCCAAAGCTAACTACTATTGCACAGCCTGTATATGAAATTGGACAGCATGCTGTAAAGAAGCTTTATGAGCTGATTACTGAAGAAAAGGTTCAATTATATACAGAAATCCTATCACATAAATTAGTGATTCGAAATTCGACACAAGAGGTTTAACAATTTTATCTATTATTTTTATAAAAATAAATTCATTCTGAATCAAAAAAGTTTAACGTTTTTTTTATCTTATATTGAAAAGGTTTTCAAGCATAGATAAAGTATCCTATTGAAAACTATTTGAGGAGGTGATGTAAGGTAAATAGATGAAAAAAAACAACATTATTTACGTTGATAACGATCAACAGTGTGTATACTTGAAATAATATTAAGGGGGAAAATCAATTGAAAAAGCAATGGAGAAAAAGCGTTGTCTCAGTCCTTTCTATTTTACTCATCTTTACATTGATATTTGCTGGGTGCGGTAGTTCAGCTACAAACGAACCAACAGATGAACCAAGTAATACAGAAGGTACTGCTACAAATGATCAACCACAGGAACAACCAGCAGACGAGGGTACATATCTCGAACAAGCCTATGCAGGCAAATTTAAAGGAACAAAGGTTAGCATGTTTGGTCCCTTCGCTGACGCAGATGAAGTAAAGTTTAATAACAGCATAAAGGAATTCGAAGAAAAAACAGGAATAGACATTCAATATCAAGGCTCAAAGGAATTTGAAGCAACCATAAATATTCGAGTAGAAGGTGGAAATGCACCAGATATTGCTGACTTTCCACAACCTGGTCTATTGGCTAACTTCGTTAAATCAGGTAAGGTAATCGATGTGAGCACCTTCCTTGACGGGAGCCATTTAAAATCTAACTATAACCAAAGCTGGATTGATATGGCTACCATGGAAGGTAAAGATGGGGAAATAATGGCTGGTATTTGGAACCGTAGTAACGTAAAAAGCTTAGTATGGTATCCAAAAAAACAATTTGAAGAAGCTGGATATACAGTTCCACAAACATGGGACGAATTAATTGCGCTTAGTGAGCAGATAGCAGCAGATGGAGATCAAGCTTGGGCTATCGGTATTGAAAGTGGAGCAGCTACAGGTTGGGCAGCTACAGACTGGATAGAAGATATTATGCTACGTACAACAACACCTGAAAATTATGATAAATGGGTCAAGGGAGAGCTTTCATTTACTTCTGATGAAGTGAAAAATGCAGCAAAGAAAATGACAGAAATTTGGTTTAATGATGACTATGTATATGGTGGAAGGAAATCTATTGTTACTACTTCATTTGGTGATGCGCCAAAGCCAATGTTTGATAATCCTCCAAAAACATGGCTTCATCGTCAAGGAAATTTCATCACTAGCTTCTTCCCTGAGGGTTTAGAAGCAGGGGTGGATTATGATTGGTTCTATTTGCCATCAATTGACGAGCAATATGGAAAGCCAGTGTTAGTAGCAGGTGACATCTATGCAATGTTTAATGATCGTCCAGAGGTTCGTGCAGTAATGGAATTCTTTACAACTGGTGAATCTATTAAAACATGGGTTCAATCTGGTGGTGTCATTGCTCCTATGAATGATGCTAGCTTAGATTGGTATGCTTCTGATATGGATCGTCGCATGGCAGAGTTAATACAAAATGCTTCAACTATCCGCTTTGATGGATCAGATTTAATGCCTGGGTCTGTAGGAGCAGGTACATTCTGGAAGGGTATGACCGATTATGCTAGTGGAACAGTTGATTTAGATGAAGCGATGGAAGAAATTGAGGCTGGATGGAATAAGTAATAGAAAGCTGAAGAATAGAGGGGTGTATAGAGGTCTGATAACCTCCCCCTCTTTTTTTATCACCAGTAGTTAAAGTGTGAAGGTCTCTCTATTATATCAATTAGGGGAGGATGAAATGAAAAATTTACTTAGAATAAACTCTACTCCTATGCTTATTTTTTTATCTATATTGATTCCAACGGGTAATTTTTATATACATTGGCGGATTTTCTTGTTTTTTCGTGATACAGAGCTAAATTCCCTATTATTAGCTGTTTTAGCTGTCCTTTGGGGAGTAGTTGGAGTCTATACAATCTATCTTTCATTTAACTGGGTTGTTGAGAAATATTCAGATCGTTTAAAGAAGGGAATTTTACCATTTGTATTTATAGGACCAGCAGTCATATTGTTAGGTTGGTTGCTCGTTTTACCTACTGTTCGAACGATTTACTTAAGCTTCTTAGATGCACAATCTGTTCATTTTGTGGGATTAGCAAATTATGTTGCTGTATTTACTGATCGTTTACTTGTTTCAACCCTACGAAACAACCTTTTATGGGTTGCATTTGGAGCTACCTTAAGTGTTGCATTTGGATTATTAATTGCCATTTTGGCAGATCGAAGCAGCTATGAAAGAATTGCAAAATCAATCATATTTATGCCAATGGCGATATCCCTTGTAGCAGCTGGGGTTATTTGGAAATTCATCTACTACTTTCAGCCTGGAGATCAACAAGTAGGCTTATTAAATGCAATAATGTTAGCATTTGGAGGAGAACCGCAGGCGTGGACGAGTATGCTTCAACCATGGAATAATCTGTTTTTAATTGTTATCTTAATTTGGATGCAAACTGGCTTTGCAATGGTTATTTTCTCTGCATCAATTAAAGGAGTTCCAGATCAAATGTTGGAAGCGGCTAGAGTAGATGGAGCAAATGAAGTAAGGATATTTTTCAGTATTATTATCCCTTATATATCAAGCACCATTTTGGCTGTTACAACAACTATTGTTGTTTTTACCCTTAAAATTTTTGATATCGTTATGGTAATGACTGGTGGGCAGTACGATACAGAGGTGGTAGCAACTCAGTTTTATCGGCAATTTTTTATGTATAGAAATTTTGGATACGGCTCTACCCTAGCTATTGTTCTATTAATTGCAGTTATACCAGTTATTATCTTTAATCTACGTCAATTTCGTAAGTAAGGGAGGGGAATGATTATGAAAAAGAAAGAAAAAAAACGTTCTAAATGGCTGGTTAATACTGTTCTAGGAATTATTAGTATTATTTGGCTTATCCCAACACTAGGTTTGTTTATTTCTTCATTCCGCCCTGCAACGGATATTTTACAAACAGGCTGGTGGACTATATTTCCTCATAGAGCGTGGGAAACAACAGTGGAATTAGAGCTTTCGAAGGATGTTGATTTACGACAACCTATTGAAATAGATGGAACTAGCTATACAGATGAAGAATTACGAAAGGGAATTAAAATAAATGACCAAAGGTTAATCTGGGAGAATAGACGAGCTCGTATCGTAAATGTTCAGGATAAGGTTTGGAATATGAACACCGATTTTACGCTGGAAAACTATATGAGCGTATTAACGGGTAAAGAATACAGTATTATGCAACCCGATGGTAGCGTTAGAGTAGAAAAAGGAAGTGACCTTTCGCAAGCTTTTTGGAATACAGTCGCTGTATCCATACCAGGAACCATCATCCCAATTTTAATTGCATCATTTGCTGCATATGCTTTTGCGTGGATGAACTTTCCTGGTAGAAGAGTCATGTTTGTTATTATTATTGCACTACTGGTTGTTCCACTGCAGGTGGCACTGATTCCCGTTCTAAAGGATTATACTGCTTTAGGACTTAATGGTAGCTTGTTGGGGATATGGCTGGCACATACAGCATTTGGACTTCCGTTAATTACCTATTTTATGTATAATTATATAAGCCAATTGCCAAGAGATATCTTTGAATCAGCATATATAGACGGAGCGTCTAATTTTAGCATCTTCTCACGATTAGTATTGCCGCTTTCCGTACCTGCATTAGCTTCTATTAGCATATTTCAATTTTTATGGGTATGGAATGACTATCTTGTAGCATTAGTATTTATCGGCAGCCAGCCAGATGTTCAAGTGCTCTCAATGAAAATCGCTGATTTAGTTGGCTCGCGTGGAAGTGATTGGCATCTCTTAACCTCCGCAGCCTTTATATCTATGCTTATGCCACTAACTGTATTTTTCTTATTACAAAAATATTTTGTTAAAGGGCTTTTAGGTGGTTCCATCAAAGGATAATACATGATATATTCATACCCTTTAAGGGTGGAATAGGAGGATTAATTCCATTCTATTTCTAACCGAAATGATAATAGGAAAAAGAAAAATCCTGCACAATTCCTTTTTTTATGATATAGTAAAAATGAATAAAAAGGTAAATCATATACATATAGAGAGCTAGAAATTAATTTTTTATCAATATTCATGGAACGAAAATTGTCTAGAAATAAATAAAAACTGGTCGAGGCCCTAAACGGTTTCGGCTTTCGTTTCTATCAAATTGGCAAACGTTTGCATTATAAAAGGGAAGGGGCTTTGGGATGAAAAGATTATTTGAAGCAAATGAATGGAAAATTATAGAAAGAGAACTACATAAGGATGACTAACGTCTTTCTGAAAGTATGATGAGTCTTGGAAACGGTCACATGGGGATGAGGGGGAACTTTGAAGAGACATAATCGGGTGATTCACATCAAGGCTCCTATATTGCAGGGGTGTGGTTTCCAGATAAAACACGTGTCGGCTGGTGGAAAAATGGCTATCCTCAATATTTTGGAAAAGTAATCAATTCCACGAATTATATTGGAATTCGTGTTTTTATTGAGGAAGAAGAAATTGATTTATATAAAGCAGACATAAAAGAGTATTATCGTGAGCTTGACATGCAGCATGGCATACTTACTCGTAAATTTACCATCCTTCATAACGAAAAGGAGACAGATGTTGAGGTAGTACGTTTCCTATCCGTTGTAGATAGTGAATTAGCAGTGATTAAATATTCCATTACACCAAAAAATTATAACGGGGAAATAACCTTTATTCCCTATTTAAATGGAGATGTTCGTAACGAGGACTCCAATTATGATGAAGATTTTTGGAAGGAAACAGAAAAATCAGCAGCTGATTATGAGGGATACCTTATAATGAAAACGAAGGATAATCCCTTTGGAACACCTACTTTTCAGGTAGCTACAACAATGAAAATAGTAGTAGATGGAACAGTTACTGAGATATCTAATCAATGCAAAGAGGAATATGTTGATAATACTATTAAAGTAAAAGCGGAAGATGGAAAAACAGTTAGTATGTATAAATATGTAGCGGTTACCACTGACCGTGATTATAAAGGAAATGAACTTGTAAGCAATGGGAAGGAAGTATTAGATAGAAGCATAACCAAAGGATATGAGGTGCTTCTTGATGAACATAAAAAAAGCTGGTTAAAGCGCTGGGGTATGGCTGACATTGAAATAGAGGGAGATAAAGAAGGACAGCAAGGGATACGGTTTAACTTATTTCAACTATTCTCCACTTATTACGGAGAAGACCCTAGGTTAAATATCGGTCCAAAGGGCTTTACAGGTGAAAAATACGGTGGAGCAACCTATTGGGATACAGAAGCGTACGCAATTCCATTATATTTATCTACAGCAAAACCAGAGGTGGCACGTAACCTTTGTATTTATCGATATAATCAGCTTGATGGTGCATATCATAATGCAAAACAACAGGGACTTCAGGGTGCCCTATATCCAATGGTGACCTTTACGGGTGTTGAAAGTCATAACGAATGGGAAATTACATTTGAGGAGATACATCGCAATGGTGCAATCGCTTATGCTATTTACAACTATGTGAATTATACAGGGGACAAAACGTATCTTAGTACATATGGAATGGATGTCCTAGTAGGAATTTCTCGTTTTTGGGCAGAACGTGTACACTATAATAAGAAAAAACAAGTATACATGATTCATGGCGTCACAGGGCCCAATGAATATGAAAACAATGTAAACAACAACTGGTATACAAACAAAATTGCGGTATGGACATTGAAATATACCTTAGAGGTTATCCAATATCTAGAAGCTAACGGCCATATAGATCGCATTAATCAATTACATATTCAGAAAGAAGAAAGGCAAAAGTGGCAGCATATTATCAACAATATGTATTTTCCTTATGACAGTGAATTAGATGTTTTCGTACAGAATGATACCTTTCTTGATAAAGAGCTAATGACCGTTGATCAGTTGAAAGCAGAGGAACGTCCAATTAACCAACATTGGTCTTGGGATAAAATTTTACGTAGCTGTTTCATTAAACAGGCAGATGTATTGCAAGGGTTGTATTTCTTCAATCATGAATTTTCTAAAGAAGAGAAACAACGGAATTTTTCATTTTATGAACCAATGACAGTACATGAATCATCTCTTTCACCAAGCATCCATGCTATTTTAGCTGCTGAGCTTGGGTTGGAGGATAAGGCTTTTGAAATGTATCATCGTACAGCTCGTCTCGATCTGGATAATTATAACAATGATACAGAGGATGGTCTTCACATCACAAGTATGACAGGCTCTTGGCTAGCGATTGTTCAAGGCTTTGCAGGAATGAGAACAGCAAATGAAATCTTATCCTTTGCTCCATTTATTCCTAAAGGCTGGGAGCGCTATGCATTTAAAATCGTCTATAGAGAACATTATTTGAAAGTAGAAGTGAATAATGAATATGTATCTATTTCCCAAGAAGGATTGCCACTCATCATGAAGATTTATGAAGAAATAGTAACGCTGCCTGAAAACGGAAAGATTACGATGACATTGAAACAACAGAAGCAGCAGCAATTGACTAGTACTGTTTGAAGGAGGAAATGAGATGGTCAAACCATTAGAAGCTATCATATTTGACTTAGATGGTGTGATTACAGATACGGCAGAATACCATTATTTAGCTTGGAAGCAGCTAGCGGATGAGATTGGAATTCCGTTTTCAAGGGAGTTTAATGAAGAACTAAAAGGAATATCTAGGATGCTATCTCTAGAAAAAATTCTTATCCATGGTGGCAGAGAAAAAGATTTTACAGAGGAAGAAAAGGAAAGCTTAGCGGATAAAAAAAATAATCATTACCGTACACTCATACAAACGATTACACCGAAGGATATACTACCTGGCATACAAAGCATCCTTACCG
>JAENYW010000099.1 GCA_016841555.1 Tepidibacillus decaturensis | reverse complement strand
AGTGGTGCTAGGAGGAAATTTTGCTGGAGTAAATGGAGATCTTGAAGCGAAGAGAAAGCTCGGAAAAGATCATGAGGTAGTTATGATCTCCAAAGGTGAAAACTTTACGTTTATCCCATCTTTAATTTGGGTTCCTTTTGGCTGGAGAGATTCTAAGGATATACAAATTCCACTTAAGCCGATAATGGACAAGGCTGGGGTTCAATTTATTCATACAGAAGTAACGAAGGTAGATCCAGAGAGACAAATTATTGAAACTTTACAAGGGGAAGAATCCTATGATTATCTGTTAATTGCAACTGGTGTTGATTTAATGTTTGATGCAATTGAAGGGGCTGGACCTCATGGAGGATATACTCATTCTGTATGTACTCCCCCTCATGCTGAAGAAGCGAAAAAAGCTTTTGAAGAATTAGTGAAAGATCCAGGACCTGTTGTTATTGGTGCGAGTCAGGGAGCCAGTTGCTTGGGTGCAGGTTATGAGTTTTTATTTAATCTTGAGAAGGCTTTACGTGTTCGTGGTGTTCGCAAACAGGTAGATATAACTTGGATTACACCAGAAGCATTTGTAGGTCATTTTGGTATTGATGGATTGCCAGGAAGTAATACGTTAGTGAAATCTTTTTTGAAGATGTTTAATATTAATTATCTTGAAAGTGCCCAAATAGAAAAGGTAGAAGCTGATAAAATTATTATGAAGGATGGCAAAGAACTACCTTATAAGTTTTCTATGTTGATTCCTCCATTCCATGGAGCAAAGTTTATTAAGGAATCAGGGGACTTGGGTGATGCAAAAGGATTTGTTCCTACTCATAAAAACTATCAGCATAAACAATACAAAAATATTTTCTCAGCTGGACTTGCTGTACAGCTACCAGCTCCATATAAAGCGGATGTTCCAATTGGAGTACCAAAAACAGGTTACCCTTCTGATGAATCTGCAAAGGTAGCAGCCTCTAACATTGTAGCTATGATTAAAGGTGGACAACCTAGTCATGAAAAGGATATGGGTAAAATCCCAATGATGTGTATTATGGATGCAGGTAAAAAAGAGATTTTAGTGTTTGGTGATCATGTTTTAAAACCTAGAAAATTTGCTATTATGATTCCAATCCCATTTACTAATTTAAGTAAGAAGCTGTTTGAAAAATATTTTATGTGGAAAGTGAAAACTGGACGTTCTTATTTACCATAAACAATGCATGAAACTGGAGTATCTACTCCAGTTTCAGCTTGTAGAGAAAGCCCAACCTTCCATCTAGGACTCTTACGTATGTCTGTATACGCTTCGATCCCTAGCTGTCATCGCGCCTTGATCTTGAACTTTCTTTACAAGCTGGCATCCTGATGAGTTTCTCGTCAGCCTGAAACTGGAGTATCTACTCCAGTTTTTTTGTTTGCTAAAAATCTCTGAAAAAGATTATTCAACAAAATTCGCAACCTTTTTACGTTCGTTGTGTCTAACTAATTAAAAGAAAAAAGATATCACATTTATCCATAGCAAAAAATAGATTACTCGGAGGTTTAACATGAAAAAGAAAATAATATTATTGATTAGTATAGCCTTACTGTTCAATATTGCTACTGTTTATGCGGGAACGTCTATTTATGGTTATTTTCATAGTTATAGCATCGTGAAGGTGCATGTTAATGGTGAAAAGTTAGATTCAGAGGTTCCTGGCTTTATCATTGATAATACGACAGTTTTACCAATGCGTATTGTAGCAGAGGCCCTAAATGCGATTATCGTATGGGATGATGAAAATAGTACAGCCAATATAATTAAACCAAATGTAAATATGCAGTTTACAGCTAATCCAGTATATGATAAAGAGAAAAAAACATATATGATATATAGCCCATTTGGAAAAATACCGTCAAATAAACGATATCATTTTAACTTTCATGTCTACACAGAAGTAGATAATTTACCACGTGAATGGATTGAGATAAAAGTTGTCTTAAAGGATCCAGATGGTCAAGTTGTTCAGGAAGGTAATGTTCAGCTATATGATGCTACACAAGAGAATAGCTTACAATATATTAATTTTTTCAAAGAGGTGGATTTTGTTAAGACGGGTAATTATTACGTTGAATTTTTAATAAAAAGTGAATCTACTAAAGATACCTATTTAAAAATAGGAGAAAAATTCATCTTAATCAAGTGAATAAAACGAGACTAATTCAGATGGTCTTATTGAAACCGAAGATAAGTACAGCTTTCACTGAATAAATGATAGTTTTTTGTTAACAATAGTGATACAATATATGTAGGAGAAGTCGTACCTAAAAAAGGGGTTCGACTTTTTACTTCTTTTAAGGGAGAATATGTCATCGTGATAAAAAGAGCGATATTGATCATTTCTTTATTTATTATATTGATTGCTGCTAGTATTATGATTAATCAGCAGGTTCATAGCAATCAAAATAAAAATGATTCAATAAAAGATACCGTACAGGTAGATCAAAAGGAACAAGAGGATATAAACGAAGAAACGTTAATCAAAGAGAATCCTCAAAAAAAGCTTAACGAAACCCAACTCGCTTTATTCTCCATAGAAGGGACATATCTATTTTCTTTGAAAGATTTTGCTGCTCAATATAACATGGAGTGGAGTTATAATAAAAATGAGGGAACGATAGATATTAAAGATAAACAGCATAGGTACCATTTATTAAGAGATACTTCTGTTATCTCTAAAGATGGTATTTATCTTCCTAACAATATAAAACCTTATATCGATCAAGAAGAAAATGTTTACTTACCTATAAATATGCTTAAACAGGTTTTTGAACTTAACTATACAGCTAATAACGATGAAAATGCGCTTGCCGTTTTTTCCTCTAATACAACTGAAACGGTGGATAATTCATTATCAGTATTTGAAGAAACATTTCCAACCATGACAGAAGAAGAGATATTTTCTTATTTATCCTTTCTTTCTAGGCCTATTCAAGGAGCGCATCTTAGTATGTACGACTCCCACTTGCCTGGAGCTGCGAGAACTTATCGTAATGGGGTACATGAAGGAATTGATTGGTACGCTGATGTAACAGGTGTTAAAGTGGATAAATCCACTCCTGTTTTATCTATGGCTGATGGAGTCGTGGTCAGATCTGATATAGATTATATGGAGTTGGGTAATGATGAACGGGAAGAAATGTTAAATATCGCCAAAAATATGAATCATACTCCACAATCTGTTCTTGATATATTAAGAGGCCGCAGTGTTTGGGTTCAATACGCGACCGGAGTGATGGCCCGATATGCTCATTTATCTAAGGTGGAGGAAGGTATTGAGGTTGGGAAGGAAGTAAAAACAGGGGATATTGTAGGATATGTTGGGAATTCAGGAACTAGTGATGGAGTGAAAGAAAACAATAGTGGACTACATCTTCATTTGGACATATTAATTTATGACCATTTATTTTGGGAATTCTGTGATAAAGAACAAATTCGCGATGTATTAGAGCATTTGTTTTCTAAATAATAATAGGATAAATTTAAAAAGTCTGTTGCGTATGCAACAGACTTTTTAAATGGTAACATTTTGTTCATATATTACAATTCTTTGAATGTTTTGCTTTTCCACTGTTTATTATACAAAAATTTGATAAAATTTATTATAGAATAATATTGTTTATTCACTATTGTTAAAGTTTTGTTTATCTCTTTCCAGGTATTTTTATGAATGGAGAACGGGGGAATAAAAATGATCTTTGAAACAGAAGACTTGGATATTGAAATAGAATCAGGAAAAATAGAAGAAGTTCTTCTTTTAATTAAAAAAGAAAACCCTGGGTTTTGCCAGATTATCTTAGAGGAAATAGAAGAAGAGAAAGCAAGAGAGAAAATATATCATTATTTTTACCGTTTAGAAAATCATTGTCTTCAGTCATATCATATGAATCCATTACAACGCTACCAGTCACAACAAGCGTTGCGTGTCTTAAAGAATTTGTTTTCTGCAAGGCACGAAGTAATAACTCACTTTTCAGTATATCAATTTTTAAAAAAATGCTTTAACAAAGAAGCAAGTGATACAAGCTTAGGCTTTGCATACGAGATTCTATTTTTATTCCGTGCGTTAAAAGGAACCAAAACGCTAGAGCACCGTTTAAATGAAAAACCAGTATCACATCGAGCAGAGTGGACTCGCTTGGATACTATATCAAAAGAAGTGAAAACATGGATAAAACGTTACCCAAGCGGTTTAGACGATAACGTCATTCAATTGAGAAGAAAAAATGAAACGTATCTAAAGGAAAAATTTCAAATTACGAATAAAGAGTGGAATGATTGGGATTGGCAAAGGAAGCATGTTATTCATCAGTTAACTGATCTTGAAGCACTTATTTCTTTAAATGAAGATGAAAAAAAAGCAATACAGTTGGCAAATCAACACAATATTCCTTTTGGTATTACACCATATTATTTATCTTTACTAGATGTTGGTGAAAATAGCTCCACCTATGACCATTTTATTCGTTCTCAAGCACTTCCATTATTAAAGTGTATAGAGCGAATCATTGAGATGAAAAAGAATGAACAGAATAAACCATTAACGAGAGATTCACAAATACCACCTGAAATTTCAATTACACGTGGCTATCCTATGTCTGCTGTATTTAAGCCGATGCAAACCAATATCCGCTTTTGCATGTACGGAGAAAGAAATTGGGAAATGAACTATGCTCTATGGAAGCAAGAGGCTGTACAAATGGAAAAGATAGATCGTGCTATACGATGGTTTGATCGTCATACTGAAGTTAATGAAGTATTGATTACAGGAGATATATTGATCTTTAATGAAGAAATCATTGAGGATATATTATCACGATTTGCTGACATTCCACATATTCAACGAATTCGAGTATCGACTCGAATACCAGCAATATTACCGTTTCGAATGACAGATTCGCTTGTTCATTTATTAAGCTCTTATCAAATCTCTGGGCGAAGAGATATTTCATTAATGACGCATTTTGAGCATGCTTATGAAGTAACTTTAGATGCAATGAAAGGAATTCAAAAATTAAGAAAAGCAGGTATCCAGGTATATAATCAATCCACCTATACCATTGATAACTCTAGAAGATTTGAAATGGCTGCTTTAAGAAAACAGCTTCGTTTAATTGGTGTTGATCCCTATTATTCATTTAATGCTAAAAAGGATATTCAGGAGGAAAGGGTTCCAATCGCTCGAATGATACAGGAACAAAGTGAGGAATCACGTTTGGCACCAGGAATAGATCGAGCTGATGAAGCGGTATTTAGTATCCCAGGTGTTGGTAAGAATTATTTAAAAGCCTCTCAAGAGCATGAGTTAATTATGATTTTGGGGGATGGTTCAAGGGTGTATGAGTTTTATCCATCAGATGTTTATTTAATTAATAAAAAGCCCTTCCTATATCGGGATGTCCCCATTTATACGTTTCTTCAACAAGTAAAGAAGAAGGGGGAAAGCTTAAAGCATTATCAATCCATTTGGTATTATTATTAAACATCATATATTGACATATCCTCCGTGCGACATGTATGCTAAATGGGTAACCTATACAGTTTACTTTTCAGCATGATGAGAAAGAGAAGAATGGAGGACGATATGACTGCTTGGTTTGAAAGCTTTATTAGGATATCTAGCCCTTCAGAAGAGCTAGCCTTTAAGGATTCGATAGAAGATGTTGGTTTTTCTGCTGTGAACCAGTGGATTCATTCACTGCACAATACACTGAAAAAAATGGATGAAAAAGAGTTTGTACAAGTAAAACAATGGTTAGAATTAGGGAAAGGACTACTTCCTAATTTGAAATCATTTAGTCCCAGTTGGGAAGAAACCTGGAATGATCTTTTTCACATTTACCATCTAAAAGTCGATTTTTATTCAAAAATTTCTATGGAAGAAAGAAATGGGGAATGGCAGGTTCTATACGATAATCACTTTTCAACTGATGGTATTGTCTGTCATTCAAACAACAGCTTTGCGGAAGCCACTTATTTAGCTGCAAAATACCAGCTTCATTTAAAAAAAGCGGAATATGTTAAGCTGCAAAAAGTGGTTACGTCAATCGTAAGTAAAGGTAATTAGGATTTTAAAATGAGAAAGAAATGAGGATGATAGTATGAGCGAAAACAAACACAATCTTCACCTTCATACCCACGATCATGATCATGATCATGATCATGACCATGAACACGACCACAAAATTAAATTAGTGGATGAAAATGGAGAAGAAAGAGATTTTGAGATTGTTACTTGGTTTGAAGTAGAAGAAAAGGAATATGTAGTATTAGTTTCTGATGATGCTTCTGAAGATGAAGAAGGAGTTATTTTACGTCTTGAAGAAGAGGATGGAGAAGATGTCCTTGTTGACATTGATGATGACGAGGAGTGGGAGAAGGTCCTATCCATTTACGAGCAGTTATCAGAAGAAGAAGAGGATTAATAAACAAAAGGGCGTCGCTAGCTACTTTTTTAAGTAGCTAGCGACGCCTCTTTTTTGTAAATGATATTTAGGTATAAAAATAGGCGACCTAATAGGTCGCCTATTTCTTCACTCTTCATGTATAGTTAAAATAGTAAATCCATTTTTTTCTAGCCTCTGAATGAACTTTTCTTGTTGTTCTGTATGTTCAATTTTTAATAAAATTCGACGATTAAATTTTTCTCCCGCATCAAATGTTACGGCAGTAATAATATTCACATGCATATCATGAGATAGGTTTACTATTTTGTTTAATCTTCCTTCAATTTCAGCAGTTCCTAACAATAATCGAACGCCTGAAACACCGACACCAAAGGAGGATTCCAAAGCATTTGTAATTTCTTGTCTTTTTACAATTCCTAATAATGTCCCTTTGTCATCTACGATTGGAACAAACGGATATCTAACGATTATAGGAAGTGTTTCTTCAAAACGATTTGATAATTTTAAAGGAGATATGAAGGAAATAGCTTCTTCAATGGATTGCTTTTTAAGCTCCTCTAAATTTTTTATTACACCTTGCTCGATTAATTCAAATAATCCTTCTTTAGACAATATTCCAATAAATTTATCCTCATCATCTGTTACAGGTAGGCTTTTTAATTGGTATTTTTGTAATTCCTCAATAGCGTGACCGATGGTATCCTTTTTTCTTAAGATAACAAGCTCTTTCCTTTCAGTTAAACAGTTACGAATAAACATATAATACCTCCTTATTTATCAACTACTTCGTATTATTCATTCTATTTTATTTTCTTTTTTCCTTCTATAACTCTATATTTATCTAAAAAAAGACTCTTATGAGTGTGTTCTTGTCACGAATAGTATTAAATAGAAAAAAACAAAAGAACATGTGTTCTAAAAAGGAGGTATTTAGAGTATAATAATAATAGAACATTGGTTCTGTTTATTATTATAGTATGCAAAGAGGGAATAAGGATGATGGATACAAGTAAAAAGGTGATTTTTTTAGTAGATATGGAGAGCTTTTATGCATCAGTAGAAATTGCCTCTAATCCTAATCTAATAGGAAAAGCAGTGGTGGTATGTGGTGATCCTGAAAAAAGGCATGGTATTACATTAGCTGCAAGCCCAGAGGCGAAAAAAGCAGGAGTTAAAACAGCGATGCCAGTATGGCAAGTAAAAAATCTTTGTCCAGATGCTTCTTTTGTCAAACCAAACATGCAAAAATATATTGATGCATCTCTGCAAATTACAGAAATATTAATGCAGTTTACTGATCAAGTGGAAGTGTTTTCTATTGATGAACAGTTTATGGATGTGACGAACAGTCAAGCTCTGTTTGGTTATCCAAAACAAATTGCTAAGCTGGTGCAGGAAAAAATCTGGGATGGAATAGGTGTAAGGGCACGTGTTGGAATTGGCGGGAATAAAATCCAAGCAAAAATGGCTTGTGATCGATTTGCAAAAAGAAATAAAGAGGGGATTTATGAACTAACTCTGCAAAATTATAAAGAAATGACAGCGCCATTAGTAATTGATGACTTATTTGGTGTTGGGCATCGAATGAAGCGTAATTTAGAAAGAATAGGTATTTATACGATTGGTGATCTTGCTAAGCGTCCATTGGAAGAATTAAAAAGAAGATGGGGTGTTAATGGTCATGTTCTATGGCTAAATGCACAGGGAATTGATTATTCTCCTGTTACAAATGATTCCACCCAGGAACAAAAGGGAGTAGGTAACAGCATTACATTACCTAGAGATTATAAAAACGAAGAGGAGATTAAAATTGTGCTGTTAGAGCTTACAGAAGAGGTATGCAGAAGGGCAAGACTAATCAAAAAAATGGGAAGAACGGTTCATTTGTATGTAAAGGGAGCTGATTTTAACCATCCCACTGGATTTAACAGACAGGTAACACTTCCTGTTCCATCTAACGATACCATGGAAGTCTATCAGCAGATATGGAAGCTATTCAAGCGTTTTTGGGATAGAGAGTCTGTAAGAAGTGTAGGAGTTAGCTTAACTCAGCTAGAGGATGCAGAACAGGTGCAACTTAGTTTTTTTAGTCATTCCCTTCAAAGAGAACAATTAGGAGCTGTAATGGATGAAATACGTGAACGTTATGGGAAAACAGCTATTTTTAGAGCTTCTTCATTAATGCCATCAAGCATGTTATTTGATCGAGCTACAAAGATAGGAGGGCATGAAGCATGAAACGTGGAAATTTATTATGGATAGGAAGTCGAATGATGCTGTCTGAGCATAGACAGCTACTTAACAAAAGATTGCAGGAGGTAGAGGAGGCGGATGACTTAAAACGTCAAAAGGATGAGCAACAGCTAGAGGAGTGGCAGGAAATAGTAAACACTGCATTAGCATTTCATAAAAGGGTTGTTATTACTCTAAATAATGAAGTAGTCATCGGGTATATTGTGGATTGGAATATAGAAAGGGGAGTTTTATATATCCAATCAAACGACCATAAACGAGTGAAGGTATCTATTAATCAAATTACCGACCTTCTCAGCTTGTAGATAAACTCAGCACTTTACCTTCCTTGATCTTCGGAATAAGCTGCGAAGCCTATCTTTATTTTTGTATACAGAAAAGAGAGTGTCATCACGACACCCTCTTTGTTCTGTATATGTAGTTTTATTTTCGTGGGTTAAAATACATGACACGATCATTAAATAAATGAAGCTCTGCTTTGAGATGTTGTGCTAAATACTTTGCAAATTCAGTGCCCTTTGATTGGTCTCCAGGCGTGCGATATTCTTCATCGGGTAAAACGATTTGAATATACGATACGGTTTCGTTATCTACTTCTTCAGAGCCATTACCTATAATAAGATAATTATATAGTTCATTTTTACCTTTTAAATAAAGGTATTTGTTTTCTTCCTCTATTTTTTCATCCATTGTGTATGGAAAAGAGGATTCATTGAACTTCCAATCTAATTGCTCTCCTGTTTTTTCTGCAACCTTTACATAGGTATTAAGTAAGCTTTTTACTTGATCTAAGGTAATGTCCTGCTGTGTTGACCCTTTGACTAATTTAATATATGCACTTTTTCCCAATCTCATTCACCCCTACATCCTTTTTATAACAATCCACTTTCATTTTAGCACTAGGGGATTTGCTTGACAACAAAATAGCCTACTTTTCTTTCGTACTTTCCTTATTTACCTCTTTTTCATCTTGAGGTTGATTCACTTGATACTCCTGGTCATTAGAATAATTATCTAATGTAGCATCATGCATCGGATGCATAAAAGGTCCTCCCATGGGCGAAGTCATTCTTAAGTCG
>JAENYW010000098.1 GCA_016841555.1 Tepidibacillus decaturensis | reverse complement strand
GTGCCCGAGAGGATTTGAACCTCCGACCCACAGTTTAGGAAACTGTTGCTCTATCCTGCTGAGCTACGGGCACTTATTTTTAAATTTTAAATAATGTGTAATATAAAAAGCCTTCAAGTCTATAAAAATCTTTGAAGGTGGATATCATTCTATTACTATTCGTATATTAAAATGCCATCTTATATCCCACATCTAATATGGCGGAGAGGGTGGGATTCGAACCCACGGTACGCTCACACGTACGCTGGTTTTCAAGACCAGTGCCTTCAACCGCTCGACCACCTCTCCATATATAATGCTGTCAACGAATTATATCTTAACACATTTTGATTACCAAATTCAAGTCTTTTCTTATAAATAATGAAGGTAGCTTAGGAAGTATTTGGATAATGAAACTATAGTTGAAAATATGGAAGAAATCCAGCCAACATTGCGCTGAATCTTCCATCCATATCTTCAACTTTTTATTTAGTAATACGTTCTAATCCGCGCATATAAGGTCTTAATACTTCAGGGATAATAACACTTCCATCTGCCTGTTGGTTATTTTCTAATATTGCTGCTACCGTTCTTCCGATAGCTAGTCCAGATCCATTTAATGTATGAACAAACTCTGGCTTTGATTTCTTTTCTCTACGGAAACGAATATTCGCCCTTCTTGCTTGAAATGCTTCAAAATTACTTATTGAAGAAATTTCACGATAGGTATTAGCGTTTGGAAGCCATACTTCAATATCATATTTTTTTGCGGCTGTAAAACCTAAATCAGCAGTACACATATTTAATACCTGATAAGGAAGTTCTAATAGCTGTAAAACCTTTTCTACATTTGCAGTTAATTTTTCTAATTCATTATAGGACTCTTCAGGACGGACAAATTTTACTAGCTCTACTTTATTGAATTGATGAAGTCGAATTAATCCCCTTGTATCACGACCTGCTGATCCAGCTTCAGAACGAAAACATGCACTATATGCAGCATAATATTTCGGTAAAGCCTCATTATCTAATATTTCATCACGATACATATTAGTAACTGGAACCTCGGCTGTCGGAATTAAAAAGTAATCTGTATCTTGAATTTTAAATGCATCTTCTTCAAATTTTGGTAGTTGACCAGTTCCAGTCATGCTGTCTCGATTTACGATAAATGGAGGGAAAAGCTCCTCATAACCATGCTGGTCAGTATGTAAATCTAACATAAAATTAATTAAAGCTCTTTCTAATCTTGCTCCAAGCCCTTTATAAAAGACAAATCTCGATCCTGCAACCTTTGCTGCTGTTTCAAAATCTAATATACCTAAAGCTTCTGCTATTTCATAATGTGCCTTTGGTTGAAAGCTATAATCTTGCTTTTCTCCCCAATATCGAATAGGTACATTATCATCTTCTGTCTCTCCAATTGGAACACTTTCATGAGGGATATTTGGAATTCTTAGAACAATTTCATGAATTTGCTCATCTAAATGTCTAATCTCATCATCTAAGGATTTAATTTTATCCCCTACTTCTCTCATTTCAATGATAAAATGTTCAGCATCCTGCTGATTCTTTTTTAGTGTAGCCACTTCTTGAGAAACTTTGTTTCTTTTGCTTTTTAACTGTTCACTTTCTTGTAATAGCTCTCTTCTTTTTTGATCTAACTCTGTAAAAGAATCAATCTCATTTATCTGTTCATTTCGATGATGTAAAGCTTCTTTTACCAGTTCAAAATCATTACGTAGTACTTTAATATCTAACATAACAAGAACCTCCTTTTCAAAAAAAATAAAAAAACACCTATCCCAGAAAGGGACGGTGCTTTAGCTCCGCGTTGCCACCCTAATTGCTTTCCTAAAAAAAGAAAAGCCACCTCAATAACGTAACGGTTATCACCGAGTTTTCCTACTAATGCTTTCAGAAAACCACTCCGAGAAGGATTCTTCAGATTTATAGATCGATTTACACCACCCATCGACTCTCTGGTACTATAAAAACTGAATACTTTTTCTCATCAACGTTTTTAACATAAATTATTTTTGTTTTAATAATTTACTACATTTCTAAATTTTATGCAAGAAAAATATAAAAAAAATCGTTATCCTCTATATTCTTTTACCATTTTTATAAAATAGTGATGCATGCTTGGATCATCTGTTAGCTCTGGATGAAAGGCAGTCGCAAGTAAATGACCTTGTCTTGCAGCTACAATTTTATCTTCATGCACTGAAAGTACTTCTACATTTTTTTTACCTTCTATGATATGTGGAGCTCGAATAAATACCGCACGGAAATGGTCAGAAATACCCTTCACTTCAAGGTCAACTTCGAAGCTTTCCTTTTGTCTACCAAAAGAATTTCTTTCGACCTTAATATCCATTAAAGCTAAGTGATTCTCTGTCGTTCCATTAATTTCTTTTGCTAAGATAATCAATCCTGCACAGGTTCCAAAAATAGGTTTTTTTTGGTTAGAAAATTGGATTAAAGCATTAAAAAAATCATATTTATTAATTAGTTTACTTATCGTTGTGCTTTCACCACCAGGGACAATAATCCCTTCTAACGCATCTAATTGTTCTACTCTTTTTACAGCTACAGCCTCTGCACCTGCTAATTCAATCATTTTTATATGCTCTGCAACAGCACCTTGTAAAGCTAATACCCCGACCTTCATTCTTTGTTACACCTTCTTTATCCTATCTTATAAGATTACTACCATCCACGCTTTGCCATACGCTCTGATTCATTTAATGAGGAAATTTCGATTCCCTTCATTGGATTACCTAATCCCTTTGATAGCTTCGCCATCAATTCATAATCTCCATAGTGAGTTGTTGCTTCTACGATTGCTTTTGCAAATTTTTCTGGATTATCTGATTTAAAAATACCAGAGCCAACAAATACTCCTTCTGCTCCTAATTGCATCATAAGTGCTGCATCAGCAGGTGTAGATATCCCACCAGCTGCAAAATTAACGACTGGCAATTTTCCTTTTTCGTGTACATATAGTAATAATTCATATGGAGCACCTAAGTTTTTTGCTTCTGTCATTAATTCGTCCTTTGACATCCCTTGAACTTTACGAATTTGACCCATCATTGTACGCATATGTTTAACAGCTTCTACTACATTCCCTGTTCCAGGCTCGCCTTTTGTACGAACCATTGAAGAGCCTTCTCCAATACGACGTAAAGCTTCCCCTAAATCTCTTGCCCCATTAACAAATGGTACGGTAAATACGTTTTTATCTATATGATAAACTTCATCTGCAGGAGTTAGTACTTCGCTTTCATCAATGTAGTCTACTCCTAATGATTCAAGAATTCTTGCTTCTACAAAATGTCCAATTCTTGCTTTTGCCATAACTGGAATGGATACAGCAGCTATTACCTCTTCAATAATTGTTGGATCTGCCATGCGTGCTACTCCACCATCAGCTCGAATATCTGCAGGTACCCTCTCCAAAGCCATAACAGCAACAGCGCCCGCTTCCTCAGCTATTTTTGCTTGCTCCGCATTAACTACATCCATAATAACTCCGCCTTTTTGCATTTCAGCCATACCGCGTTTTACACGTGACGTTCCTACCTCAACCATCTTCTACAAGACCTCCTATTATTATAAACGTTTTTAATATCCATTAAATTTTAACGAAAAATAGATAAAAGTACAATCAAATTTAAAAAACACCTTTTATCCCTTCAACAATTCCTATAAATATTCCGCTAATTAAATCAATTATTTTTCGAAAAAATAATCGAAATACGCCAGCCTTTTCTACACCCTCTTTTGCAATCAGTGCGACATGATCACTATTTTGAAGCTCCTCGCTTAAATACCCATATTGATTAGCCCCTTCATATTCATAGGTAACATAACCAAGAATATCTCCTGCTCCTATAGGAGCATTAATTGATTCATCTATCATAACAATAGGTGTATATAAATTTTGTTCTCCCTTTTTAATAAGTATAGGAAAATTATTTTTTGTAATGACTGGGACTTCTCTTTCTTTTCCTTTTTCTACTTGTATGACTTCATTCCCAGGTACTTCCTCTTTTGCGTTTAAGAAGTTTATTGTTTCATAGTTGACAAATCCATAATCCAATAACTTTCTCGTTTGTGCAAATCTTTCTTCTTCCGATGTAGTTCCAAAAATTACACTAATAAAACGTACTCCATTTCTTTCTGCAGTAGCCGTAAAATTATATCCTGCAGCTTTCGTTGAACCAGTTTTTAAACCATCTACCCCTTCATATTCATATACCAAACCTGGTAGCATCCAGTTCCAATTTGGTAAATCCATTGGTTTAGCCTGTTCTTCACGAAATTTAATTCTTGGAGTGCTAGTATATGTTAAAATCTCTGGATAATCCTTCAGAAGATGCAAGGCGAGAATAGCAGAATCTCGTGCTGACATCACATGATCACCAGTAATTGCAGGTGAATATTCCTCCAATTGATTAGCTGGATAACCAGTAGAAGTTAAAAAGTATGTTTGAGTCATACCGAACTCTTTTGCTTTTTGATTCATTTTTTCTACAAAAGTACTTTCAGAACCAGCTAAATATTCTGCTAATGCAACAGTTGCATCATTTGCAGAATAAACAGCCATTGCATACATTAGCTCCTCAACCGTTCTTTTTTCACCCTCTGCTAGATAAACTCTTGATCCACCGTGGGTACCCATCCAATGAGCATATTTACTTGCTGTAACAATATCATCCCATGCAATCTTTCCAGAAGATATTGCTTCCAACAACAAATATTCTGTCATCATTTTTGTCATACTTGCGGGTGGTAATGGGATGTCTATATCTTTACTATAAATAATTTTACCGGACAAAGCATCGACTAATATAGCCGATTTTGCATCCACTTTTAAATCAGACTCAGCGAACGTCTTCCATTGATTCAGACCCAAAAAAGGTAGAATAACCGAGAAACTAATAGTGATTAAAAAAACTTTTATTACATTTTTCAAAAAGACACCCCCATCAGATGTTACCATTTATATTCTATCACAGTCATTTCCACAAAAAAAGATAGGGAAAATGATCCAAGCTTCCAATCAATTGAACCAAATCCATATCTTTGATTTTATCCAATAATAAATCATTTCATTACTGAAGATCAAGTAGAATAATTAGGTGATTCTTTTGTAATCTGAACATCATGTGGGTGACTTTCCTTCAAGCCTGCTCCTGATATACGAATAAACTGTCCGTTATTTTTAAGTTCTTGTAAGGTACTTGTCCCACAGTAACCCATTCCAGCTCTTAAACCACCAACTAATTGATATATAGTGTCTGCTAATGGTCCTTTATAAGCAACTCTTCCTTCTATTCCTTCAGGAACTAATTTTTGAACATTTTCCTGAAAATAACGATCCTTACTGCCAGATTTCATCGCACCAATCGATCCCATTCCACGATAAACCTTATATCTTCTACCTTGATACGTTTCAAAGTCCCCTGGACTCTCATCTGTCCCTGCTAATAGACTACCTAACATAACTGCATCTGCCCCAGCTGCGATCGCTTTTGTGATATCTCCAGAATATTTAATCCCACCATCTGCAATAATGGGAACACCGTATTTTCTTGCGATGGTTGCACTTTCATAAATAGCCGTTATTTGAGGGATACCAATTCCTGCAACAATACGAGTCGTACATATAGAACCAGGTCCTATTCCAACCTTCACAACCGAAGCTCCTGCTTCAATTAAATCCTTTGTTCCTTCAGCTGTAGCTACATTACCTGCAATAATAACTAAATCAGGATATAATCCTCTTAGCTTTTTTACAGTATCTATTACACCTTGTGAATGTCCATGTGCTGTATCTACAACTAAAGCATCTATTCCTGCATTAACAAGCGCTTCTGTACGGTTAAAGATATCTTGTGATACCCCAACAGCTGCTGCTACTATCAACCGACCATGATCATCCTTTGCTGCATTGGGAAATTGAATAGCTTTCTCAATATCTTTAATGGTAATAAGTCCGCTTAGCTTGTTTCTTTCATCAACGATAGGAAGTTTTTCAATTTTATATCTTTGAAGTATTTCCTTTGCTTCCTCTAATGTTGTACCTATAGGCGCTGTTACTAGACGCTCTTTCGTCATATAATCTCTTATGTTTAAAGAATAATCTTTTACAAATCTCAAATCACGGTTCGTAATAATCCCAACTAGCTCTTTCTCATCATTGACTATTGGAACACCTGATATACGATATTTAGCCATTAACTCTTCGGCTGCTGCAACTGGATGATCAGGTGTTAAAAAAAATGGATTTGTAATAACACCACTTTCTGAACGTTTTACTCGATCCACTTCTTCAGCCTGTCTTTCAATAGACATATTTTTATGAATAACTCCAAACCCACCCTGTCTAGCCATAGCAATAGCCATATCTGCTTGAGTAACCGTATCCATCCCAGCACTGATTATTGGTATATTTAGATTTATTTTCCCTAGCTTTGTTCCGACGTTTACGTCTCTAGGTAAAATTTCTGATTTTGCAGGAACTAGGAGTACATCATCAAACGTTAATCCTTCTCGCACAAATTTATTTTCCCACATATTCCTACCTACCTTTTCTTAAAAATATAAAGCAACCCACTAAAAAATATATTCTTAAAGTTTATCAAAGGCAATATTTACTGTCAAGAATCGACATACTATAAATTATGAATGTAAAAATGTAAAAGCATCATAATGGGTAATATAAAAAAAATTATACTATGAAGCGATTGGTGATTATTTATGAAACCTATTCATCGTATTTACAGTGAAAATCCTTATCAAAAAATGTGGGATACTTTTGTTTACTTTGAGAGCGAGCCAACGACAAAGCAATTTTTACAGATGATTTATGAAAAAACAGATAAAAACCATGGATATAAACATGCCTTTGCAAATACATCTAAATTTATCTATTTTATTAAGCAAGGAAAAGAATACTTTTTCTCTGCAAGTAAAAGTGATTTATTAGTTAAACCATTACTTATTTATTATGGAATGATGAGTTTATTAAAAGCGGTTATTCTAACACGAGATCCTAATTATCCTAGTCGATCAGGTGTACTAAGACATGGACTTACTACAAGAAAATTAAAAAAATCAAATTATCAATTTCATGATGATGAAATAAAAATTCAAAAGGATGGACTGCTATCCTTGTATTATACACTTATTACAGAAAAACCTATCAATGATATTGAAGGTAATAAATATAAAATTAAAGAATTACTGTCTTTATTACCAGAGTTACATGAAAGCTATCAACGATTGTACCAAGAACAAATCATTTACCCTATTTTTTTTACAAAGCCACTTTCCCCATCAAAAAATGAATTTAAAATAAGTAGCTCAATTTTATCCCTATATCAAGAGGATTCCTCTCAGCTACTTCATGCTTTAAATAGATATTCCAATCATAAAAATCATCCATTTACTTTAGTATCTGAACAAACGGATTATCTCACCTTTGTATGGATGAAAAGCGATAATATAACAACTGTTAGCACATTTCAACATCCAATGTTTACTTTAGATTATAAAGGAAGATCCTACCTTCGACCTTTTAAAGAAAACTCCTTTTTTTTGCCAGAAATGATGATTGATTATATGCTCATGTATAATTTAGGTATGTTATGTCGATATGATACAGAATTATGGGGAGAAATTATCTTTTCATTTGCATCAGAGGATATGTATATCATTAATGAATTTGTCAATTTAACCCTGCGAAAGTTCCCAAATTTAATTTTAAATGCGTTATTTGATCAATTTATTATTTTTGAAGGAATATAGATGCAAAAAAAGATGGAGAATAGCCATCTCAGACTGACGTTAAAGTTGTCAGATGCTATTATACCATCTTTTTTACTGGTTAGTCCAAGCCTCTTCACTATATTTATTTCCAGAATTCCATAGTAAATATTGATTGATTCCTAATTCTTTCCCAGCACGAACTTGATCAAGAACTTCTTCTGGCCCATATTTTATATGACCTTTTACCCATGATGCTGTAAAATCTTGATACCAAGGTCGAATGACAGCCACCGTTTTATCTTGTTCTACTAATTTATCATTTTTTTCAATACCATCTTCAATCCCAGCTTTAATGGTTGCATAAGGATTTGCATCAGGAATAGAAATGCCATAGCTTCTATTTGCATAATGAGAAGGATACATCATGGGACTAACGTAATCAACTACTGAAGCAATTAATTCCCATTGCTGCCCTATCCCCATGTCATCAACCGTTGTCGTAGTTAATCCAAAAACGTCTGCCGAAATATAGACTGGATAATTCTTTAATTCAGTCCTTGCATAATTTAGAAATTTTGCAATTGCTTCAGCTTTTGTCATATTCTCTGGATTAACATAAGCTACTTCTCTATCCACTTTTTTTGGATTCTCGGGAAACCTGACATAATCAAATTGAATTTCATCGAAACCTTTTTCTGCTACTTCCTTAGCTATGGAAATATTATATTCCCATACTTCTTTTCGATATGGATCAACCCATGATACGCCGTACTTATCTCTCCAAACACCACCAGTTTTTCTTTGCATTGCATATTTAGGTTTTGCTCCTGCAAAAAATGGATCTTTAAACGTAACAATTCTGGCAATGGTATATATATTATTTTCTTTTGCTATTTGAATTAATTCATCTAAATCTTTTATAAACGTTTGTCGATCAGAACGAACTTCCTTAACCAAGCCTGCATTTGATCGATAAGTAACAAAGCCAGAATCCTCCTTTATATCAATAACTAAAGCATTTAATTCAGTTTCATTGAGTAAATTAACGAAGTGTTGATATTTGGTTGTATTACCAGCAGTATTTCCAGTAAGATATACACCTTTCGCATCATATGGTATTTTTGTATTATTTAAAGATTCAATAGAAAAATTTACCGATGATTGATACCAATCGTTTCCTGTAAAGGTAAGAGGAAGATTTTCTTCCTTCATTTCTGTTTGATTGTCATCTTTCTTATCATCTTCAGCCAATAAATGAGAAGTAAAGAGGAATTGCGTAGTAAATATTACAGTGAAAAATAAAATGATTATACGAGATATTCCCCTATTCAATGTACTTATTCCCCCTATGTGTCATAATAAGAATAGTATACCACGGTTGTAAAAGTAAATCGATGAAAAACTCTGGAACCTTATGGAAATATCATGTGTAAGTATCTTGTTATCAGTTATCTTTTTTTTCACTGTTAATTTTCTGTACTTACAAATGATTAAAGACTTTATGATGGGATAGAAGTACTTTTTAACTCATTAAAGATCATGTCGGGCAATGTCTTACTCTCCCAAGACAAATATATTTTCCTAAATAATAATTATTATTAAAAAGTAATTATTATTTAATTATAATATTTACAAATAACATACTGTGTCTTATAATGGGAAAGAACTAATACTAAAGGAGGTTATAATATGTCAAATCTATTAACTGAAATACTAAACAAACAAATAGCAAATTGGTCGATTCTTTATGTAAAGTTACATAATTATCATTGGTATATAACAGGTCAACAATTCTTTACTTTACACCTTAAATTCGAAGAATTTTATAATGAAGCTGGATTACATGTAGATGAATTAGCTGAACGCTTATTAGCCATTGGTGGGAAGCCTGTAGCTACAATGAAAGACCTCTTAGAAACAGCAACGGTTAAAGATGCTTTAAATAATGAATCTGCAGAGCAAATGGTTCAGACAATTATTGATGATTTCTCAGTGATTGTGAACGAATTAAAAGAAGGTATTGAAGTAGCAGAACAACTTAATGACGAGATTACTGGAGATATTCTTCTTAACATTCAATTAGGTTTAGAAAAGCACATCTGGATGCTAAAAGCATTTTTAGAAAAATAAACAGTTTTGTTAAGATAAAAAAAACAGCTCAAATGAGCTGTTTTTAAATTTGCCTGGCAACGTCCTACTCTCCCAGGACCCTGCGGTCCAAGTACCATCGGCGC
>JAENYW010000097.1 GCA_016841555.1 Tepidibacillus decaturensis | reverse complement strand
AAAATGAATAACTGATCTGCATGGATTAAGCCAGCTACTAATGCTGAAAGCATATCATTATCACCAAAGGTTAACTCTTCAACGGCTACTGAATCATTTTCGTTGATGATTGGAATAATCCCTCGCTTAAGTAGCTCATTTAACGCATTATATGCATTGATATATTGCTGTCTATTAGAAAAATTCTGCCTAGTAATTAAAATTTGAGCCGTTGTATAGTTATATTGCTGAAAGGCTTGGTTGTATGCTTGAATAAGTAATCCCTGACCAACTGCAGCCGCCGCCTGTTTCCCTTCTACAGAAGTAGGTCGAGATGAATAACCCAACAATGTAAATCCAGCAGCCACAGCACCAGAGGAGACAATAATAATATCGTGTCCGATATCTTTTAATAAAGAGATCGCCTCAACATAGTGATTTATTTTATCTTTACTTAGACCACCATTACTGTTAGCTAAAGAGCTACTGCCAATTTTTATCACAATTCTTTGCTTTTTTATCTGTTGTATTTTCACGCTAATCACTCCTGTATAAAACAAAAAGACCCTTCATCCTAATAAAGGACGAAAGAGTCATGCTTCCGTGGTACCACCTTTGTTGGCTAAAATGCCCGCTTTCTTCTTTTGTTAACAGGTAGAAGTAACCTGTCCAGGTCATCCCTGACTGTTCCAGGACGGGTTCAGAATACCTCGTGGAAAAACCTTTCAGCTCATAGGCTTTTCTCTCTAAACACAGGATAGCTTCTTACTATTTCCCTTCATTACTTTTATAATGTATTAATAATTGTATATTTCACTATTATGTATTAAAGCATTACAGAAGTCAAGAATTATTTTTGTATAGAATAAGGATCAGGTTATCCTGATCCTTCGCTTGTTTAATAAAATTCAATAAAAATTTTCTTTGTTTCTGCATCATATTCCACATCAGCATATAGACTTTCACTTATAAAACGTAATGGTACTAATGCCCTACCATTGTTGATTTCTGGCGCTACAGGCATTTCAATCTCATATCCATTTACAGTAGCTATTTTATTTCCAATTTGCACCACAATCATGTCAAACTCATCGTAAAAGGTTACTTCTCGTGTTTCTTCGTTCCATTCCACATCTGCATTCGCCATTTGACTAATTACTCGAATTGGAACAAGTGTACTTCCATCAACAACATAGGGAATTGCATCTAGTTTTATCTCTTCTCCCTTTACATACGCTTTATCGTTACCAATTTGTAATTGTCCAACTTTCCTAGTTTTCATATCATCTATTGTTATTTGACGAATAATGGAGTCTTCATTTAATTTGTTTAACTCATCCATGTCTTTTATTACTTTGTCAAATTCAAGGGCACTATCAAAGTTTGGTAATTCATATTCAGAAGGATTTTCATTCCAGCTTACTATGCCTACATTTATATCAAAATTTATTTCCTCTTTAGCTTCTTCGCTTTCTGCAGCTAATTGAGAGATATTCACAGAAATGGTGGTATCTGATTTTATGGTTTGCGCAGAATTATTAGCGTAAAGATCAGAAGTAATTAAAATATCTGGTGAATAACCATATGTAACTTCAAGATCCTCCTTAGTCAGCAAATTGAGCTGTTCCTGTGCCATCTTGATCTGATATTTTAACTGCTTTATCATTAATGGAATTTCTTCTTGAGGTACTTCCATTGATGGATTGAGTTCGAATATTTTTGTAGCTACTTCATCGAACTTTTCATATTCTACTAAATTACCAAGTGTATAATAAAGAAAATTACGCATATCCTCATAATTTAGTTCAACATGTAAATGATGAGCTTTTATTCTTCCATCTGGTGTTTCCACGTTTTCTTTACCAACATAACGTACTTTACGCATCTTAAAATCAAATTGTTCTACATAGTCCTTTAGATACTCTAATAATTGAGACTGAACCTCCCTTTGTTCATCAGTAAAAGACATCGTATTTAGGGGGAAATTAGAATCTAAGAGACTATCATTGTTTAGCTTTAGAAATTCGTCCTCCGTTGAGGTTCGAGCATATAAAATGTTTTCTTCAAGATAAAGTTCAAAAAATGGTTCTGTTTGTTCATCAAAATAATTTGTTTGATAAAGTATGGTTGGATCGTTTAAACGATATTTAATATAGAAAGAATCTTCGTCCTTTTGCTTTACATCTATTACAAACCCTGCCTCTAACATGTCTAGTATTAATACGTCTTCTTCAGAAGTTGGAAGGCTATTAAGCTCTTTAGCATCAAAAGAAATACTAATAGTAGATTCATAGAATTTGTTAGACGTATCCTGATTAACCAACCATATCTCTTTTAAAGACGGATTGGTGCTAGAACAACCTACTAGTGAAATGACAAGAACAATAAGTAAAAATATTATTTTAGTTTTTTTCATATCTTTCCTCCATTTTCAATATTTTTTTAAATTCATAAATAATTATGACAAATATAAGTAATATATGCAATAATTACTTATATTTATTTATATTCTTCATCCATAATTAAATCATAAAAAATTATTGTTAAATCATAAAAACGTTTTTTATAAGATCTTAATATAATTCTTTTAAGCTAATCCAGAAAGCACCGCACCAATTAGATATGCGGCTGTTGCAGCTATTCCACCAACAATCAACATTTCAAAGCCTGATGTAAACCAGTTTTTACCTGTCACTCTTACCTTAAGAGCGCCTAAAGCAAACAAAGTTAATCCCGTTAAAATACTTGCAATTACGAATGTTTGTGTATGAAATATTGGAATAAAGCTTGCGAAAACATAGGCTACTAAAGGGATAAAACCAAAGATTGCAAAGGAGAAAAAGGTTACTAATGCATTTTTTAAAGGAGATTCATCGTCCTCTATAATTCCTAGCTCTTCAACCATCATAATATCTACCCAAGCATCTTTATATTTAGAGATAATAGCCATGACAGATTTAGCATCTTCTTCCGTCATTCCCTTGTGCATATAAATCTCTACCATTTCTTGAATTTCACCTTCAGGATAGTTTTCAACCTCCCAGGTTTCCCTCTCTCTTTCTATTTCCTTATATTCGTTTTCTGCTTTCGTACTTAAGTAATCTCCTATTGCCATCGATAATCCATCTGCAATAAGATTCGCAAAGCCAAGTATTAAAACAATTCCTGCTGATAAGGAGGCTCCGGCTACACCTGCTACTACAGCAAAGGTAGTAATAATTCCATCCAACCCGCCATAGATTAAGCTTTTTATGTATTGACCTTGTTCAAGATTATGTTCTTCAGGTGCCTTATTACCTTTATGTGCTTCGATTGTTTCCTCAACATTTTTCTTCTTGTATGCGTCTTTTGCCTTGTCCAAATTTCTACTAAGCATACATAACCTCCCCTTTATAATTATAATGATGTTTTTTTCCCTCATGGATTATTATATCATTTTCATCGTTAAATCTTACCCATATAAGAAAAAATTATGAATGAATGATCTTCGAATTATTCGAAAAAAAATGGAAGTAATAAAGACAAATGGCAC
The DNA here is from genome assembly GCA_016841555.1 of Tepidibacillus decaturensis. Lineage (GTDB taxonomy): Bacteria > Bacillota > Bacilli > Tepidibacillales > Tepidibacillaceae > JAENYW01. Next base: position 6,502 of record JAENYW010000097.1, on the reverse strand, counting down.
TATAGATACATACATATATATATATCAGTATGATTTAGTGATAAAAAACTCATTTAAAAAGGGAGTGAATCGATGGCAACATACATTTGGGGAGTAGATTCGGCAACAGCGGTAACCAGCGAAGGTTATAACTGTGTGATGAATAACTTGGGTAAACCAGCTTTTTGGGGTAGATATGTAACCACTGTTCCCAAGGTTGCGGATGGATTATCTAAAACAGAAATTCTTTTTCTACACAAAAACGGAATTAAAATATTACCTATTTATAGTGCCTTTAAAGAAGCCGTTGGTTATCAAAAAGGACAAATAACAGCTAGAAATGCAATATATAATGCGCAACGTTTAGGTGTTCCTAAAAACGTTTTTATATTTGCAAATATAGAGCATTTTTTTTCTGTAGACGAAGCATGGATTAGAGGATGGATTGATACTTTTTATCCCAGTGGCTACAGGCCAGGTTTTTATCATGACCCTGTGAAAGGTGATTTTTCAGCAGCTTATTGTCAAGCAGTTAAGAAAAGTGAAAAAGTAGGGATTCAATCCGTACTGTGGAGCGCAGAACCAGAGGTTGGTACAACGAAAAAAGTAAAAGTCCCTAAATATGCTCCTGCTAAGCCTCCATGTCAGGCAAATACTTGGGCTTGGCAATATGGAAGAGATGCAAAGGTTTGTCCTGTTGATACGAACCTTATTGACTCAAAATTATTAAATAACCTTTGGTAACCAATTATTTATATATAAGATATAGAAATCCCCCTAAAAAAGGGGGTTATTTTTTTGTATTCCTTTTCTTATAAGTGCTTATGATATACATCATGCTGGTCAATTGAAAGAGTTTACCTTTCGATCTTTATGTAGCTTGTTATTATAACATAATTTATTAAAATCATTCCAATACACCTAAAAATTAGTGAAGAAATAGTCTAATCGTAATAACAAGTTTTAAAAAAACAGCTGTTTTTGGTAATAAAATACTAGATACTTATGTTTGAAATAAAGAAAAAACTAATATACACTAGAAGAAAATTAGATTAACTATTTAATTGCTTCGATTAAATTTACATAAGAGGTAGGTTATTAAAATGCTAATGGAGAAAATTATTATTCTCACAAATAACCATAACAAATATAAAGATTTTTTATCACAAATAGTTGAGCAACTCTATCCTTATCAACTTTTTTCGGATGAAGAGCAATTTAAACAAGCATTTCTGTCTTACCAACACAAGCAATCCCTTTATCTTTTATTTGTAGAGTACCCTTATCTTCCTTCTATATCTAAATATATGAATGACCTTTCTTTACCTATTCCTTATTTGCTCATCTCTTTTTATGATGAAGAGATGATTGATATAGGAAACTATCCAAATGTATTTGAAAAGATAAACACAAAAGGTGTACAAGATAATTTATCCTTTTTGAATAATAAATTAAAATTAGAAATTGCAAATTTAAATCGAATATCACTTTTGCAATATGAAGTAAAGGAGTTCTATGAGATTGGAAAATCTTTATCTTCAGAAAAGGATACGATGAAATTATTTGAAATGATTATAAATAGCAGTATGAACATGACATCTTCGGATGCTGGCACAATTTATCTAGTAGTTGATAAAGAAAATGAAAAATGGACTACGATAAAGGATAATTGCTATCGAGATAAAATGCTGAAATTTGTCATAGCTAAAAATAAAAGTATAGATATTCAGTTAGAAGCATCGACATCACCTATTACAAAGGAAAGTATTTTTGGATTTTCAATTATTACAGGTAAATCCATTCGGATAGATGATGCCTATCATATCAATCCTTTATTAGATTATAAGCATAATAAAAGGTTTGATATCAAAGCTGGTTATGTTACAAAATCAATATTATACATACCAATGATGGATCATGAAGATAATATTATGGGTGTTATTCAATTAATTAATAAGAAAAAGGACAGAAATGAAATCATCGACTATGCTAGTCCAGATGATTTAAAGCAGATTATTTCCTATGATTATAGTGATGAACTCATTATGAATTCATTAGCTGGACAAGCTGCTGTCGCGCTTGAAAACAATCTTCTTTATCGAAATATGCATGAATTATTGGAAAGCTATAAAAAACAAAATGAACAATTAGCCTTTTTAAGCAGAAAAATATTAAAGGCACATGAAGAAGAAAGAAAAAGAATTGCGCGTGAAATCCATGATGGTCCTGCTCAATCAACTGCTAACTTCTCTTTACAGCTAGAAATTGTTAAAAAACTGCTACAAAAAGGTAAGCTAAATGAGGTATATGATGAAATAGCACATTTTAAAAAGGAAATTCACTCTACTGTTAAAGAAATTCGGACTATCATTTATGATTTAAAGCCTTCCTATTTAGAAGGCGGATTAATTTCTGCTCTTGAAAATAGATTTGAAATTTTCATGGAGAGTACTGGTATTCAACTCAGCTTTGAATCTCGCGGAGATGACAAGTATATCGAATATTATATGGCATCAACTATATATAGGATTGTACAAGAAGCTCTTTCTAACATACAAAAGCATGCTAAAGCAAAAAATGTAGATATATTCCTATCCATTAGTGACAATCAACTATCTTTAACAATCCATGATGATGGAAAAGGATTTAATGTGACAACATTAAAACAGAAAAAAAGTGCTAAGCTCGAAGGTGGATTTGGTTTGGAAGGGATCCAAGAAAGAGTAGAGCTGGTAAAAGGTACTATAGATATTCGATCAACGATTGGAAAAGGAACAAAAATTGAGATTAAAATCCCTCTTTATTAGGGTGACAAAATTAATAATACTCCCTTTTTATGTTAATAAAAAAATGGTGGTGAGGATGCTTTTATGAGTAAAGTATTGCTTAAACGACTTACTTTATTTACTGTACTTGGGATCAGTCTTTATATTCTCTTGTTGTTTTTCGGAGAATCGATAGAGCTTATTCCTTCCAAGGATAACGTTAATAAACCTTCCATGGTTCAAATAAATGAGATAGATGCTGTTAAAGTAACCTCTATTATTGGAAGTGAAAAATTCCAAGTCTTTTTAAATGGAGATTGGAAAGATATTCTTATTAAGGGCGTAAATATGGGTATAGCGAAACCAGGTTATTTTCCAGGTGAAGTAGCTATTACAAAGGAAGAGTATGCAAGGTGGTTTACAGCTATATCTGAGATGAATGCAAATGCTATTCGAGTGTATACCATTCATCCACCTGCTTTTTATGAAGCATTATATGAACATAATAAAAAATCCGACCACCCTCTATTTCTTTTCCATGGTATATGGGTAAATGAAGAATTGTTACTACACGAAAATAATGCATTTGCTGCAAGCCCTACTAATGAATTTAAAAAAGAGATTATCGATACAATTAATATTATTCATGGCTCTGCATATATTGAAAAAAAGACAGGTCATGCTGGTGGGAGATACGTTGCGGATATTTCTCCCTATGTTATTGGGTGGATTTTAGGAATAGAATGGGATTCACATGTTGTTAAGAATACGAATGAGCTAAATAAGGGATTAGCACAATTCAAGGGGCAATATATCGTTACCGAAAATGCATCTCCCTTTGAACGATGGCTAGCAGAAATAATGGAGTACACAACAGAGTATGAATATAACCAATATGGTTGGCAGCGTCCTCTTAGCTTTACTAACTGGGTAACTACGGATTTATTAGAGCATCCTTCTGAACCCTCAGAGGATGAAGATTTAGTTGAAGTAAATCCAAATCACATTTTGACCACGAATAATCATCGAAGTGGTATTTTTGCTTCCTATCATATCTATCCTTATTATCCTGATTTCTTAAATTATGAACCTAATTATGTGAATTTTGTTGATATGGATGGCAATAAAAATAATTATGCGGGGTATATTAATGATTTGCATCAAGCGCACAACATTCCTATATTAGTAGCGGAATATGGTGTCCCTTCTTCTAGAGGGTTAACACATGAAAATATATATGGAATGAATCAAGGCTTCCATGATGAAACGGAACAAGGGGTAATAGATGCGAAATTATTCAAAAATATCGTGGATGAAGGATTAGCAGGTGGACTGGTCTTTACATGGCAGGACGAATGGTTTAAACGAACCTGGAATACAATGGACTATGATAATCCTGATAAAAGACCATTTTGGAGTAATGCACAGACGAATGAACAGCAATTTGGTCTTTTAAGCTTTGATCCAGGAGAAGAACAAACTATTGCTGTAGATGGTGAAATAGAGGATTGGGAGAAAGCAGATATAAAAGCTGCTTATAATAATGACAACTTTGGGATTCTGAAAAATGTATATGTTTCAAGTGATGAACGTTATATTTACATGCGGATTGATTATCAAGATATAAGTACTATAGATTTGAATAATATAAATAGCCTTATTCTTTTAGATATAATAGAAAACCAAGGTAATACGACCATTCCTGAGCTAAAAAATGAGAGCTTTGATTTTGGGATTGATTTTTTAATTGAACTCAACGGTGTAAACAATTCCAGAATGCTTGTAGATAGCTACTATGATACATTTTATTATCAATACGCTCACGTTTTACAAATGGTACCAACTGTGGATGATGCAAATCAGATAGATAGTGGAATTTTCCACCCTATTCGTTTGGCATTAAATAAAGAAATGTTTATCCCTAGTCTTAACAAAACAATCCCTTTCTCATCCTATGAAGCAGGAAAATTATTAATGGGAATAGGTAATCCAACTGATCAAGAATATAATTCCTTGGCAGATTTTTATATTAATAATCAGCAAAAAAATATTGAAATCAGAATACCTTGGGCTTTACTAAACGTGAAGGACCCTAGTCAGCGAGAAATAATGGGAAATGTCTGGCAGACTGGTTTAAATGGAAGTAAGATGTCAAAAGGAATTGGCATTGGTGTTATTGCGTATGATTCTAATAAGGAACTACTAGCAGATTCGTTCCCTAAAATGAAGAACAATCAACTTCTGAAGGAAAATCTTTATTATTATGCTTGGCCTATATGGAAAACCCCTACCTATCACGAAAGATTAAAGCAGTCTTATTATATTATGCAAAATACCTTCAAACAAATGGAGTAGCTTCGTTTATTCGAAAAGAAGTAAAAGAAAACAATTATATTGATTCGTTTACTTCTTATTTTTAATTTCTAACAATATTTGCTTCATGATTGGTTGATAGCTTTTCCAAGTAAATGCTTCCCTTCCTTTAAAGTATGCTATCAAATTTTGAATACTAGCAGGTAGACTCCATTTGGCGATATAATCTACCTTTTCCTCAGCAAAATCTCCTGCAAAGTAATACATATTGGTCGAGGAATCTACTATCATTGCTGGAAATGAGAGAGGGATTCTTTTTTCTTTTAATTTATTTAGTCCCTGCTCCGTAAAATGAATGTTAAAGGTAGCTTCTATAGTTGAATGGTCATTTGCAGTAACCACTTCGAACCAACGATTATATTCACTATTTTTGGCTAAAGGATAATGGATGCTTCCTTCTTTTGTTAGATGAAAAAGAACGCTATCTGTAAAATCCTTTTCATCCAAAACAACTACTTTATCATACTGACTAATAAATACAATGCCTTTACCTCTATACTCCCACCTTTTATTGGTATGATATTCATAGTTATTAATCACCCATTTGGGTACTCTTTGTAAATTATCGAAATATCTCCCAAACCATCCCTCCCACTTTATTGGCAAATCCTCTTCCATATATAATCTTGTTATTGGTTTTGTTGGTAAAGCTAGCGTGTTATATTCTACAATTAGTGTGGTATTGAGCTTCTTTACTTGCATTAATTTGTCCCATTCATCGATTGTTAATCCGCCATAAATCAGCGTAGACTCATTCCCAATGACATTTGTTTTCAAATCACCTTTATATATCCCATAGGTATCAGCAAGATAGATTAGATCAAAATTACTTGAAGATTTTAATCCAGTTAAATCATTGAGATTATCCCCATAAAAATCCTCTTCTAATTGATATAACTCCCCATCTTCATTCACTACTTTATACTAATTAAGAATCCAAAATAGCCCTAAATGCTCATGAAAATTTTCTCCTGGTACTGTTTTATCAATAACAGCAACATTTAAAGGCAGAGGCTTCATGATATACCATTGTAATATGGGGAAAATAGTCAGAAAGATAAAAATGAATAGGATAGAAAATAAAAATATCTTAAATTTCATTATTGTTCCCTCATCTCTACTACATGCTCCTATTAGAGTGCTCTATTTTCATTATTATATAGAAATTATATGTCAATGTTACACAAAGTTGTATTTTTCGTATAAAAAAAGATGATAAAGCTCCATGTTTTCCATAAAGCATTCACATGACGGTACCAGAAGTTTTCAATAATACTATAAAAGGAAAGCTCTATTAAATCCGTTACTTATGGATAACGTTATAAGCTCCATTCTTCTAGCAGTAAAGAACCTAAGGATAAAAAGGTTCCAAATAAAAGAGTCAC
>JAENYW010000096.1 GCA_016841555.1 Tepidibacillus decaturensis | reverse complement strand
TCAATGAAAAAAACGGTTGAAAAATCAAAACAAACAGTATGGTTATTTTCCATGTTAACAGTGATGGTAGTATTATCCGCGTATTATTTGGTGAGTGAACCGATTACCCCAATCAATACGATAGATCTTCAACAGGAAGAGGAAATAGCTGCTGATATTTCCACTGAAGATGTAGAAAGTGTAGATAGTATAGATTTAACTGACGAAATAGGATTAAATGATAATGACTTATTTATTGGCTTAAAAATGGAGAGAAATAATGAAAGAAGTAAACAGTTAGATCAATATTATACCATGATGAAGGCAGATATATCAGAAGAGGCAATAGCAGAGATACAAGCAAAAATTGAACAGATGCAGGCTATTGAAGAATCAGAATTTGTAATAGAAAAATTAATCCTTGCAGATGGGTATAAGGATGCAATTGTTTTAACCAATGACAATAGTGCTGATGTAATCATACAAACCAATTCTTTATCTAATGCAGAAGCAGTTAAAATTATTAAAATGGTAAGTGAACGTCTTAACGTTCCTGCTGTCAATGTTCACATTAAACCAATAGAGTAATGGCAAACAAGATTAAAACATGGTATTATAGGGAGGTACTAACTCGATCAACAGTGATCGAGTTTTTTCACTGATGTTAGTTTTCGAAGTCTCGCTTTATTATCCTTATTATTTCATGTATAATTCTTATCGTGAAAGCCCATTCTTTTAATCTGCTAGAAAGAGCTACATAAGGGTTCTATAAAGATATGATAGAAAGAAGCGGAGGAATGTAAAATGTTTAAAATGTATGAGCTGAGAGAAATCATCAAGTTAATTGACCAATCTAGTATACATGAATTTGAATTAGAGCATGAAGGATCAAAGGTTACATTAAAAAAAGCACATGGACAAGTAATATCTACTATTGATGCTTCAGTTCAGCAACTTGCTTCAACGGTTCAATCTTCTGTAACCAAAGGGCTTGAAGAGGAAAAACTGGTAGAAAACAAATTAGCTTCAGCCCCTATTCAGCAAGCAGAACAAAAAACGGAAGATACAAACCTTCACCAAATCAAATCGCCGATGGTAGGGACCTTTTATCATGCTTCTTCTCCTGATGCAGAATCCTACGTAAAAATTGGAGATAAAGTAGGAGAAAACACCGTTGTTTGTATAGTGGAAGCAATGAAGCTATTTAACGAAATTGAAGCAGAGGTTAAGGGAGAAATTGTTGAATTGTTAGTGGAAAATGGACAATTAGTTGAATATGGACAGCCTTTATTTCTTGTAAGGGTTTAATTAGAAAGGGGATTAAGATGTTCCATAAAGTTTTAATTGCAAATCGCGGAGAAATTGCAGTAAGAATTATACGTGCGTGCAAAGAGATGGGTATCTATACCGTTGCTGTTTACTCTGAAGCGGATAGAGCTTCCTTGCATGTGGAATTAGCAGATGAAGCGTATTGTATTGGTCCTACTGCAACAACGGATTCTTACTTAAATGCTACCAATATTATCAGTGTAGCAAAATTAACAGAATCAGAGGCAATCCACCCTGGATACGGCTTTTTGGCTGAAAATGCTGATTTTGCTGAGGTGTGTGATTCATTTCAGCTTGAATTTATTGGTCCATCATCTGAAGCTATTCAAAAAATGGGTGAGAAATCTGTAGCAAAGGAAACAATGAAAAAAGCTGGAGTTCCTGTTATCCCAGGCTCTGACGGATTAGTAGAAGAGATAGAAGATACCGTGCGTATTGCTGATGAGATTGGCTATCCTATTATCATTAAAGCCACAGCTGGTGGTGGTGGTAAAGGAATGCGTGTCGCTTATAATCAGCAGGATTTAAAGAAGGCTTTTGGCATGGCTAGACAAGAAGCAGAAAAGGCTTTTGGTAACTCAGGTGTGTACATAGAGAAATTCTTGGAATCTCCTCGACATATTGAGGTGCAAATTCTTGCTGATAAGCATGGGAATGTTGTACATTTGGGTGAACGAGATTGTTCTATTCAACGAAGGCATCAAAAGCTTATAGAAGAAGCTCCTTCACCAGCCTTGACGGATATATTGAGAGAAAAGATGGGGGAAGCTGCAATAAAAGCTGCAAAGGCAGTGAATTATCATGGAGCTGGTACTGTTGAATTTTTATTAGAAAACGATTATTTTTATTTTATGGAAATGAATACGCGTATTCAAGTAGAGCATCCTGTTACGGAATTAATTACGGGAATTGACTTGATTAAAGAACAAATTACCATTGCTGCTGGAAAACCTTTATCTTTTACTCAACAGGATATAGTAGTGAATGGATGGGCTATTGAATGCAGGGTGAATGCCGAAAATCCAGCAAAGAATTTCATGCCTTCTCCTGGTAAAATAGATTTCTATCTTCCTCCAGGTGGATTAGGAGTGAGAGTGGATAGTGCTGTATATACAGGCTATACAATTTCTCCATTCTATGATTCGATGATTGCTAAATTAATTGTATGGGGAAGAGATCGTGATGAAGCGATAGCCCGTATGAAACGTGCACTGGGTGAATTTGCTATTGAGGGTGTACATACGACGATACCGTTTCATTTGAAGCTGTTAAATCATCATTCATTTATAAATGGGAATTTTGACACGAAATTTTTAGAAAAATATCCTATCTACAAAGATTAATGGAGTATAATGAAAATTATTTACAGACTGACGAGAAGCTTTGGCAGGATGACAGCTTGTAAAGAAAGTTCAAGTTCAAGGTGCGATGATAGCTAGGGAACGCAACGTATACAGAAATACGTAAGAGTCCTAGCTAGAGGTCGAAGAAAAGCATCACGTCCTGTGACTCTTCGACACTTGCACGTCAATATCACCCACGAAAGTGACCATCAGTTTCGTAGCTTAATCCGAGTACTTTCGCGGGGTCCGATTGTACTTTGGAGCCGTAAGAAATTGGGCTTTATCTACAAGCTGAGAGTAAATTGTAATTTGTTCCTCTGATTTGGTATAATATATGAAAGCGTATTAGGAGGAATAAGAATGATATATGAAGAAGGAAGAATATCCGAAGGAACAGAAATAGGTAAAATTCATATTGCTCCTCAAGCTATTGAATTAATAGCAAAAGTAAGCACAATGGAAGTAAAAGGTGTAGCAGAGCTAAGTGGAGGATTTACAGGCGAAATTAAAGAGTTTTTGGGAAGAAATAAAAATGCTGTAAAAGGGATTAAAGTAGAGGTTGGAGAAGAAGAAACGGCTGTTGATGTATCTGTTATTATTAAGTATGGCTATATGATTACTGAGGTTGCTGAAAATATTCAGGAAAATGTTAAATCATCTATTGAAGCAATGACTAATTTACGTGTTGTTGAAGTAAATGTACATATTAACGGCATTCAATTTGATGATTACGAAGATAAGCTATAAAAATGAAGTAAAGTTTCGTTAGGAGGTATTCAATTGAGAGTAGTTGACAGACTTTTCTTATTTTTGTATAGTCTAGTATTTTTAATTGTTTCTTTAGTTGGCTTTTTAGTAGCGGTAGGGTTTTTTAAGTATCGTATAATTACTGAATTCACTTATCGTATTTATTCTAATTATCAAATACAATGGACAGTCGCAGTAATTAGTATCGTTATTTTTTTACTTAGTATTTATTTTATAGTAAAGAGTTTTCAAACAAAGCAAGTGGCTTCCTTTTTTAATAAGACTTCTGAGCACGGTGAAGTAAGAATATCGATGGAAGCATTAGAAAATATAGCATCGAAAGCTGCTACTAAGGTAAAAGGAGTTAAAGATTTAAAGGTAAGAGTAAGGCCAGAAGAAAATGAAACCATAACGACTATTATAAAAATATATGTCGATGGAGAAACACCTATCCCACAAATCAGTGAAGAAATACAAGAAATCGTGAAGCAACAAATTGAACATATTGCAGGAATTCAGGTTAGTTATGTTCATGTTATCGTCTCCAATATTGGACAGTCTAATGCGGCTAAAAAAGCCAGAATAGAATAGGAGAATCATATATGTTTTCAAGGTTATGGGATGAATATCCAGGGACAATTTTGGGACTTAGTATTGGTATCTTAATAGGTATTATTTATTTATTCGTTGGCTTATGGAAGACGATTATTTTTGCTGGATTTATTATGCTTGGTATCTATGTTGGTCGGAAATTTGATCATCGTGAAGATTTGAAGGACATGCTAGAGGATATCCTTCCAGATAAATTTTTTAAGTCATAACCGCCTGAATGGTGGTTTTTTCTTTTTGGTATGATAATATAATATAAGAATTTTTGTTATCTAAGGAGAATGATATATGAAACGAAGAGAATTACGAAAGTATATGATACAAATTTTATTTCAAATTGATTTAGCTAAAACAGAACCTTCTGAAGCGTTTCATTCCCTATTAGATGAAGAAGAGGTCTTGGCAAATGACCTATTATTCGTTCAAGAGCGTGTAGAAGGAACGCAAAATCATCTTAGTGAAATTGATGCATTGATTTCGAAGTTTTTGGAAGGATGGACTTTAACCAGACTCCCTTATGTAGATCGAGCTATTTTAAGGCTAGCTGTTTATGAATTGCTTTACACAAAAGATACTTCGATGAAGGTTATTTTAAACGAAGCTGTTGAACTAGCTAAGGTATTTGGTGCAGATGAATCTCCAAAGTTTATCAATGGTGTTCTTGGATCACTAGCTAGAAAGCATGGAGAAGTAAGCAACCAACCTAATACATAAGAGCTAACACTTTAATATTTGAAATAGGGGATTGTAATGAAGAAGAAGCTATTTTTAGGTATTGATACGAGTAACTATATGACTTCTATCTGCTTTATTAATGAACAAAGACAGGTTATTTTTGAAGAAAGAAAGCTATTAGAGGTAAAAGATGGGGAAACTGGCTTACAGCAATCTCAAGCTATGTTTCAGCATGTGAAAAATCTTCCATCTCTTTTTCAGCATGTGAAGGAATTTAACAATTATACAATACAGGCTGTTGCTGTTAGTAAAATACCCCGTCCAGAGCTAGGTTCCTATATGCCAGTCTTTTTAGCTGGGGTATCTGTAGCGGGAAGTATAGCAGGGCTGTTAAATATCCCATTATATGAAACAACTCATCAGGAGGGACATATTGCTGCAGGCTTTTATAGTTCTGAACAATCCCCAAAAAATAAGCAATTTTTAGCTATTCACCTTTCTGGAGGTACTAGTGAGCTATTATATGTACAAAAAGACAATTCTGGTTATACTATTGAAAAAATTGGTGGTACAATGGATCTTCATGCAGGGCAATTAATTGACCGAATTGGTGTTTTGTTGGGTTTTCCATTTCCATCTGGTCATTATATAGAGCAGGCTGCAAAAGATAGTGGGCAAGCATTTGAGAGGATTCCTTCTTCGGTTAAAGGATATTCGTTTCATTTTTCAGGAGCAGAAGCAGCTGCAAAAAGGAAGATAGAAGCTGGCGTTTCTCCAGGAGAATTGTCAAGGGCTATAGAACATGTTATAGCGGTATCTCTGGAAAAGGTAGTAAAAAAAGCGATAGAGGATGGTTATCCTAATGAAATTCTTATTGTAGGTGGCGTTGCTCAGAACCAATATGTTCGTACCTATCTGCAAAAAAAACTTGAGGTTAGAAGCGTTGGTGTAAAACTTTTTTTTGCTAAAAAGGCTTATTCTGGTGACAATGCCTTTGGTGTTGCAAACATTGCATTAGATCAAACCGTGGAGATTTAAGATACCAGAATATTCGGAATTTTAATTTTTACTTTACAATATCTTTAGTAAATCGCTACACTTAATATGACAAATATTTCTTAAGGGGGATTAACTATGTCTGCACAAATTATTGATGGCAAAGCAAGAGCAAAGGAAATTAAAGAAGAGGTAAAAGCAGAGGTTGAACAATTAAAAGAGAAAGGGGTTGTTCCTGGATTATCTGTTATCTTAGTAGGGAACGATCCTGCTTCTCAATCCTATGTGAAGATGAAAGCAAAGGACTGTCAAGAGGTTGGTATGAATTCAGAGGTTATTCGAATGGAAGAGAGTACTTCACAGGAAGAGCTTTTAGCGGAAGTAGAACGATTAAACCAAGATCCTAACGTTCATGGTATTTTGGTGCAATTACCAATACCAGATCACATTGATGAAAAGGTAATTATTAATGCGATTGCTCCAAGTAAGGATGTTGATGGATTCCATCCGATTAATGTAGGAAAAATGATGATTGGTGAAGAAGATGCATACTTACCATGTACTCCTCGTGGGGTGGTTGATCTTATTAAGCTTACAGGAACGGATTTAAAAGGTAAGCATGCGGTTGTTGTTGGACGTAGCAACATTGTTGGGAAACCAGCATCTATGTTACTGTTAAAGGAGCATGCAACTGTAACGGTTTGTCACTCTAAAACAACGAATCTAAAAGAGATTACAAAGCAAGCAGATATTCTAGTAGCTGCTGTAGGAAGAGCTCATATGATTACAGAGGACTTTGTTTCCCCAGGTACTGTAGTAATAGATGTAGGGACAAATCGTATAGAAAGTGGAAAATTAGTTGGAGATGTAGACTATGAGAAGGTCTCTCAAATAGCAAGTCATATTACTCCTGTACCAGGTGGTGTTGGACCGATGACAAGAGCGATGCTATTAATGAATACATTAGATGCAGCTAAAACCATTCATGGAATAAAGTAAGCTACTTTAAAAGTGATTGTGGTGTACGGAGGGTTCTTTTAATGAATCAACAGAAAATCTATTCGATTAAAGAAGTAACGAATTATATAAAATCTGTAATGGATCAAGATCCGCTTCTTACACAGATTTGGATTCGTGGGGAAATATCTAATTTTACTCACCATTCCAGTGGCCATATGTATTTTACGTTAAAGGATGAGGCTAGTAGGTTGCGTTCTATTATGTTTGCTGGGAATAACCGTTTTATCAAATTTATTCCTAATAATGGGATGAAGGTGATAGCAAAAGGATACATATCGATATACGAACGTGATGGACAATATCAATTTTATGCGCAGGAAATGGAACCAGATGGTGTTGGAGCGCTGTATATCGCTTATGAACAGCTCAAAAAAAAGTTGGAAGAAGAAGGTTTGTTTGATCCACATATCAAGAAAAAATTACCCTCCTTTCCACAATCTATAGGTCTTATTACTTCAGGTACTGGTGCAGCGATAAGAGATATGATTACTACGATTAATAGAAGATATCCTTATGTTCATCTTTTGATTTACCCTGTACTTGTACAGGGAGAGTCTGCACCTAAATCGATAGCAGATGCCATTGATCAAATGAATGAATTTGGTCAGGCAGATTTGCTTATTGTAGGACGTGGTGGAGGGTCTATTGAAGAATTATGGGCATTTAATGAAGAAATTGTTGCAAGAAGCATTTATGCATCTTCCATTCCTATTATTAGTGCAGTAGGGCATGAAACGGATTTTACTATTGCCGATTTTGTTGCTGATATAAGAGCTGCTACGCCAACTGCTGCTGCAGAGCTAGCTGTTCCACATATTGATGAGGTAAAGACTTCGATTACTTATTTAACAAAACAATTAGAAAAAAATATGATTAGACAGACTGAGCAAGCAAGAGGAAATTTGTTTCGTCTATTACAATCTATTGTATTTCGCCGTCCAAAGCAGCTAGTAATGGAGCAGGTGCAACGCGTAGATCGCTTAGAGGATCGTCTACAATTTAACCTAAATAAACATATGGCATTTCACAAAGAAAAATTTTACGAAGTATATCATCAATTGATACAAGAAAAGCCTCAGTTAAAAGTACAAACGCACAAAGAGAAGCTATATCACTTGAATAAACAACTCCAAAGAGAAATGCAAACGCTTAAGGAAGGCTATAGAAAGGATCTATCTCTAAAAGTAGGGAAATTAGATGCATTAAGTCCTTTAAAAGTATTAAAAAGAGGGTATGCGATTCCCTTTAACGAAAGAGAGAAAGATATTGTAAAATCTATTAATCAAGTACAGCTTGGTGATATTATCAAGTTACAATTACAGGATGGTAAGCTAGATTGTCAAGTGTGGGGGATGGAGGAAAAAATAAATGAATCAAAATGACTTATTAACCGATGAACAAATTGCAGAGCTTACATTTGAACAAGCGTTAGAGAAGCTCGACTTAATAGTTAACAAGCTAGAATCGGGAAATGTGCCATTAGAATTAGCGATTGATTTATTTCAGGAAGGGATGAAATTAGCTAATCGCTGTCATCTCAAATTAGAGAATATGGAACAAAAAATTGAAGTATTAATGAAAAGTGATGGGGAATTTATTAAAAAGCCCTATGCAGGGGAAGAAAAGAGTGATAGTGAATGAGTCAGCAGTTAAAGCCAATTACTGATTATTTAGATGAAAAAGCTGGGCTGATTAATCAACATATCACCTTATTTTTGCCTAGAGAAAATGTTCCAAGTAAACTGAAGGATGCAATGGAATATTCCCTATTAGCTGGAGGGAAAAGGATTCGTCCGATTTTAGCGATGGCAACCTATGAAGCGTTTGAAAGGAATAGTGAAGATATTCTTCCTATTGCAATTAATATTGAATTACTTCATACCTATTCCCTTATTCATGATGATCTTCCTGCGATGGATGATGATGATTACCGAAGAGGAAAGCTAACAAATCATAAGGTATTTGGTGAAGCGATGGCTATTTTAGCTGGCGACGCTTTACTTACCCATACATTTGGAAATATAGCTAAATATGTAAGAAGCGTCCCTGATCTTTCATTGGATTGTGGACTACAAATCCTCGAAGAGCTTGCCTTCTATTCTGGTGCAGCTGGCATGGTTGGTGGACAAGTAGCAGATTTATTAGAGGAGCAAGGGATAACAACCCTTGATGAGCTTCTTTATATTCATACGTATAAAACTGGATCACTTATTGTCTTTTCGATTCGATTAGGAGCAATATTAGCAGGGGCAAATGAGAAACAATTACAAGCGCTAACGGAATTTGGAGAAAAGATAGGTTTAGCTTTTCAAATCCAGGATGATATATTAGATGTTATTGGTGATTCAGATAAATTAGGGAAAACGGTAGGAAGTGACCAAATGAACGATAAAGTTACTTATCCGTTTTTTAAAGGAATGGAAGCCTCTAAACAAGAGGTAAAGCAGTTGATACATACTGCAAAGGATAGTATTAGTGATATAGGAATTAATCCAGCTTATTTGCATTTAATTGCCGATTATCTTGTTTATCGAGAAAGCTAAACGAGTTAGCTATTTTTTACTCTATGATTTACCTATTTACCCTTTACATTCTTTTGTTTAGGATATAGAAATATGGTATAATAATTATTACTCTAATAAGTGGTGCAGTATTCTAGTCAATCTACCTATTCTGAAAGCGGGGCTAAAAATCCGCTAAAGGGCACATCGATGAAGTTCTTGGTGTTGGCTTGCGACGCCCAGTCGGGGGTCGATGCTGAGGGTTAAGGTTGGAGGGCGATCTACAATGGCATGTAGGCGTTGACCCTCCTTCCGCGGAGGCCCAAGTGTGTGGTGAAAAGGTATCATCCTTTTTATTATGGCTTGGGGTATGAACCTGCATTCGAAATGAAAATTGTGTGTAGCGTAGCCTGCCTTGCGTGATATATTGGGATTATAGGTTATAAAATCACACCTTCTATGGCCAAGACAGTGTGATTTGTCTATATGAAATGTATATTGCAAAAGAGGCTAGGGATAGGTTAAAGGTTGTAGAGGAAAACTCCTAGACTGTTCGGTGAGGAGTCCGAAGTTTTTTGAGGATTGAAGTGTGAGCTAAGTGGTAATCTAGTCCAATGCATGGTGACAGCATTGAGGAGAGCGTAAAGGGAAACCGCCTTTTTGGCGACAAAAAGGTGTCTCTCTTGGGAAAACCTACTAGACCTAAGCCACAGTGTTTACTCAAAAAACTGCCACTTATACATATATTATTAATAGGGGAAACGATTCAATGCTATATTCGATAAAAAGCTCTATTAAATGGAGTTTGCTTATTGGTTTTATCACTTTGTTACTATCGATTGGATTTACTGTTGTTTCAACTTCTGTATTAGCAGGTGTAGGTTGGAGCGCAGGAATGCTGGTCGTATTTATTATTGTTATTATTGTGATTCTTTTTGATGTTATAGGTTTAGCTGCTGCTACAACGGAGGAAACACCAT
>JAENYW010000095.1 GCA_016841555.1 Tepidibacillus decaturensis | reverse complement strand
TTCTCATTCAAATGGTGGAAATAATAGATATAGTACTATAACTACCTCTCTTCCAATAGCTGAAGGGTCAACATTTAAACTATGGATGCTTGGAGATTTTAATGCTAGTAGCGAGTATATGAGAGTATATATTGATGGACAATATATAGGACAATATAACACAGGACATCAAGATGCAGATTATTGGTATGTAGGAGAATTTAATTTTCCTACGAGTGTCATAGGAAAAACGCAATTTCAACTTAAAACCACTACATCAAGCGGAGTAGATGCTATTGTTAGTAGTCAAAAGGGTAAATTTGAAATGAATTTTAACCTTAATAATCAACCTACAGGTCTATCTACAGAAACAAAAGACGTATATGAAACATATAGAGATGGTGGTGACACTAAATATGAAACAATAACAACCACTAAACCGATAAATTCAGGAACAATTAAGCTTTGGATGTCTGGTGATTTTAATAGTAGTAGTAGTGAAAATTTATATATATATTTTGATAATGTCTTATACGCAAGTAAATATACTGGATATCAAGACTCAACAAAACGATATGTTGGTGAATTCGATATACCTTACTATCTCATAGGAAAAACGCAATTTTATCTAAAAACAAAAACAGATTCAGGAGTGAATTGTTGTGGGCCACATCGTTCTTGGTTTACGTTCAATTTAGAAACAGGAATTTCTGCTTTATTAGGAGATTGGAATACGAATAACAAGTTTCCCGATCCAGTAATTGCAGGGAGCCAATATAATATACCAATCTCTATCTCAAATCCTTCAGAGGGGATTGATTGGAACACAACAGATACAAGAATAAAAATAGAATGGGAAAATGCTAGTCATAATATTGTCCATACAGATACAGTCTCGATTGGTCATAACGTATCGGCAGGAAGTACATTATCTCAAACAATAAATCTAACTATTCCTAGCATATCTTTAGGAGATTATACAGTACGATATAAATTAGTAGATACATCAGACAGTAGTATAGCTCCTAAAAAACAAGAATTCTATAACATCACTGTAAAAAATCCAGATTTATTAGGCAATTGGAATACGAATAATAAATTTCCTACTCCAGTTATCATTGGAGAATCATATGCAATACCAATAAGTATTTCGAATCCTTCCAATGGTGTTAATTGGAATACTTCAAATACAAAAATAAAAATTGAGTGGGAAGATGCAAGTCACCATATCGTTCATAGCGATTTAATACCAGTAGCTCATAACGTATCAGCAGGGAGTACGTTATCCCAAAAGATAAATATAATTATCCCTAATATATCAATAGGGAATTATACGGTTAGGTACAAGCTTATAGATTCATCAAATGGTGATGTAGCCCCTAAAAAACAGGAGTTTTACAACATAGAAGTTAGAAACAAAAGCATTCAAGTAGATTGGTTGAATGAAAATCAATTTCCTAAATATTGGCTTACAAACGAAAAGAAAGATGTAAAACTAGCATTGAGGAATAGTAATAGTACTGTTCCTTTCTTTAAAGATACTATAAAAATCAAAGTTCAATGGGTTAATTCGAGCAATAACATCGTAAATACTACAACACTAGATATGGCAAGTGATATTGATCCAGGAAGTATATATAGAGATGTAATGCAACTCCAAGCACCATATCTTACGGGAGAATATACAGTGGAATATAGATTATGGAATTCGAACAACAATATATGGAGTGAACCATTTCAAAAATTTGAGAATGTAATTGTTTTAGAATACGGTTCTGAATGGAAAGTATTCGATATAACTAAAATTGAGGACACCACATTATATTGGACAGGAGATAGGTTTGATCCACAACGTGATATTAGTATAGATGCAAGTACAGATCCAGTAGTAGTTAAGGTAGCCTATCATGTACCTATGATGTTTCCTGTTATTCGATTCCTAGGAGGTGGTACATGGCAACCAATGGTTACCGTATCATCTGAAGCGAAAATAAGAAAAGAAGAACCAGAATTTTAGTCTAAGAGAATTTTCTCTTAGGCTTTTATATTTTATAGCAGAGAGGAGAACAGTGATGTTCAAAATAGGAATCGACATTGGTTATGGTTATGTTAAAGGCATAAACGAAAGAGGGCAAAGAGTTAAATTTAGAAGTTTAATAGCACCCGCCTATGATAGACGTTTAGAAGGGATTTTTGGAGCACAAGAGGATGAAACAGATATTCATGTAGAGATTATGCAACCAGATGGTAGCATTAATGAATATTTTGTAGGAGATTTAGCATTGAAATCTCATCATTCATCCTACGCTTTTGATAGAAATAAAATCAATCATCCTGCAACGCAAGTATTATTAGCTGTTGCTGCTAGCCAATTAACAAGAAATGCGTATAGACCTATTCATCTAATTACAGGATTACCGTTAGACCATTACTTGGAGCAAAAAGATAGTTTCAAAGAAAAACTAGAGAATACCACAATAAAAATAAAACATCTTTCTGGGGCTGATAAAGGGAAACAAGCCCATTTTTCTTTTGATAGAGTAACTATTTTCGTACAAGGTGGAGCTTCTATTTATTCTTATTTGCTAGATGAAAGAGGATTACCTTATAAAACAGAGTTTATGAATAGTGGTGAACTTATTGCCGCCATTAACATTGGATTTAATACTATAGATGTTGCAGTCTTTGAAGCAGGTAAAATTCTCAGATTACGTCCTGATCTCTCTTTCACCATTGACGGAAAAGGAATGATCAACATTCGATTGGCAGTTCAAGAAGCCATTTTTGCTCAAACAAATGCTAGACCTGACATTGCTAAGATTGAAACTATTATCGAAAAGGGAAGGGGGTATTTTAGAGGAAAGGAGTTAAATATTAATGAGGATATTGAGAAAGCTAAGAAGATGATAGCGACTACTATAGAAAATGAAATTTCTACACGTTGGAAAGAGAGCATTGATAATATTGGTATGCTCTATTTATGTGGGGGTGGTGCTTTGGAATTAAAAGGGCTATTAAATAATTTACACTCAAGGATAGAAACGTCAAGTGATAGTCAATTTGCAGATGCAATAGGATACTTGAATATTGGGCGGATGAAAGAACTAGAGGGAAATGGGTTTGGAAAATAAAGACTGTGTCATACTTCAAAATATTCTAGTAAATTAATACGTTATACCTTTTAAACATGGCAGATGTCATACTTGTTTTTCCTAGTTGTTTTTTTAATAATGCGTTGTCAGACAAAAACTAGCTAACCGTTGTTACTTCAATTCATTTTAGTATGACAATAATTTCTTATAATGTCGGCTAAAAACATAAAAAAAAGCATATCTTTATTGAATTTATCAATGCTTTTCTTAGTATGACAAAAGTTCTGACAAATGTCGGACAGAGAAAGGGGTGGGTAAGTATTTATGAGAATAACTTTCAGACCTTCCTTAGAACAAGAAAGAATTATAAATCAAATTGAAAATAAAAGCGATTTTATTCGTCAGGCAATTGATTATTATATGGAAAATCAAGGGGATAGAAACAATCAATTAAAAGAAGAATTATCAATCATGAATACAAGAATTAAAGAAACATCTCAGATGATAGATAGGTTAGAAAAAGCCAACAATAAAACTAACCAAAAGCTTGACCAAATATTGTCCATGCTAGAAAGCGGGGTGATTACTCCTAAAAAACAAACAGAAGAAATACTATCTCAAGAAAATAAGTCAGAAGAAGAAACAAACAAAGGATTCATGGATTTTGTTACTGGATCATTAAAAGATTTTGATATCTAACAACAGAAAGGGTGATTTTATGTACAAACAGCTAATTAAGCGTACTAAAGAAACCATCGAGCATATTGAACTAGCGAGGATAAACGCATATAAAGATTTGGTTCATTATGAATCTTATAATCCAGTGGAAACAGGAATAAGAGTATCTGATCGACTTCCCAAATGCAATATGGAATTATTTGAGGATAATGGTTATCCTGTTTTTTTTCTTTCGTATGAAGGAATGCTACCCATGTATAGTGAGAGTAAGAAATACAAATCGGAAATCCGAGATTATTATATTCAAGTAACAGCACAAGCCTTTGATTGGGCGTGTTTAACAGATATTCAGTTTGAACGGGCTACTATCTTCATTGTTCACTATTTTGGAGACACAATTATCCGAGATTTAGATAATCGTAACAGGAAACATATTATTGATGGTATTAAAATCGCAACTGGAATTATAGAAGACGATAGTTGGGATTATATAGAAGTTATAGAAATGGGGGCGAGAGAATCAAAAGGGAAATATCACGTGGATGTATATATTTTAGAGACAGAAAACTTTGTTGAATTTTACAAAGAATTCAAGAAAAACTTACAAAAAAGTGGAGAGAACTTTGATGGAAATATACAAAAAACACCAAAAAAACGTGTCACCCGACTACCCATTCACACTCCCCCTAGAAATGATAAAAACGAAAAAGGTTTAAATGACACAAAAAAAGCCGAAGAAGACGAGTTTTTTTAATGGTTTTTCCAAGGTGGAATCGGATAATATATGATGACACAAAAAAAACGTATAAACCCTTGGGCAACAAGGAGGGTATTAAAAATAAATAAGTTTTGGGGTTTGCGGAAAGGTTAGGAGTGTCTTCCGCAAAGGAAGGCACGAGTAACCAGCCCCCCCCTCCACCACACTCACTCTCATTTTCAAGCTCTCTTTCAAAGGGGAAAAGTGGATAACAAGTCACGCACAAAGTAACATTTTGCACGAAAATAATTTCCAGTAAAAAGGGGAGATACAATGCAAAAAAAAATAGTGAAACGACCGCAACCGTTGGATATCAACATCCTAAGTGATCTATATCAATATAGAGTACTAACCACAAAGCAACTTGCACAAAGACACTTTCAAGATAGGGATAATATTTCGTATTTGCATAGAAAATTGTATATACTTCGAAACAGCGGGTATATGGAAACGAAGCCTTTGGTGAACAGCAAAAAGAAAAGAGAAGGAAGTTGTCATTTTATTAAGGACAAAGGAATTAGCTTTTTACGTCAAAACGGGATATTGCATCACCCAAAAAAATCTGATGACATTCAAGTGAGCAAAAAAAGGCTATATTATATCGTCAACGTCAATCAAATTATGCTAGACCTCGAATCTAGCGGGTGGATAACTAAAGACAGTAGAGATACAAAAAGAATATACCGAATCAACCGTGGCGATTTAATCCAAGGAACCATTACAAGTCCTGATCATAAAACATACGCTATTTATTATCTAGCAGAAAACGCACCAGAAATCACAATCGTTAACGTCATTAAGCAAATCAAGAGAATAAAAAGTCCCGACCTTCACAATATAGCGGTATTTTTTTCAGGAGAAAACGCACTGAATCTTTTTTCTCAAAAACAAAAAGAACTAGAGTTAGTTGTCGGTGGAGAACTCATACTGTTGCCATTCAAATTCGGGATAAAATATTTGCAACACTTTCCCACAGAAAATCAATTTGTGAACTTTGTCACAAAGAATTACGGTACCCTAGCAGAAAGTGACCATCCATCTTTTAAATACGTTTTAAATATCAATAGAGAAGAGAAATATCTCATCAATTTACTAACAAATGATGCCATGAAAATTTTTGATATAGAACGCTATACCATTGATGAATACAAACGTCACAAGAGAAAACTAATGGCTTTAGTAACCAGTCGATTTTACGAAAAATACCATGACATGTTCATACAGCAGCCCCACATAGAAATCGTTCCAGTCGACACCAATTTATTATTTGAAAGGAGTCCAGCCCATGCCTGAGCTACTTATTGAACCATTAGAAACATTAACCAAGCTAGTGAATGACCCTTTAATCGAACAGAAGCTAAAAAAATACAAACGAGAAGACCAACTCGAAATATTCAGCTTTATTCAGAAACTAATGGTAGATGAAATCCGTTTTGTTTTAAACAGCTATCAAGAAGCAGCTAAATTAGTTGATAACTATCAAGGGAATGTTCATTAACCATGGTTAGGCTAGTATTTCTACTAACAGCAATCACAGGTTGGGCTTCTGTATTTATCGAATGGTGGATACCTTCTTACAAAATAGGGGGTATTTTTTCGTTTATATTGTTTATCATCTTCATTTCAAAAGTTGTTTTAAATCCATCACATAACCTTATCTATTTTGCATCATGGTTAATTTCATTAAGCACACTTGCTAGTATATGGATTTATCACTTGTGGGAAGAAAAAGGCTTCTTCTTTCAGCCTATATCTATCACACGTTTCTTTCTCATTGTATTACTTCTGCTCTCTTTCGTAGCAGTATTTATCTATCACCAAGCAGTTCTATCCTATAAGCGGACAAGGGGTAATGTAGAGAAGGAAAAGCTTGTGGTGGAAAATAAGCAGTTTAATCTTATTGAGTTCATCAAGAAGATATTTAGCAAAAGTAAAGCTAACCAAGAGATTTATCTTACTCTAGGGGAGGTGATCGAAGATAGAGAGTAATCTAACAAAACTCATTTTGAAGGGAGTGATACCTTGATTCCTCTACTATGGGGTGGTGATGATCCATTTACCAATCTTCTTATTGTTGGTCCAATTCGTTCTGGTAAAACAGCAACGATACTAAAACCCATCATCTATCAGCTTCTTCTCATGAAGAAAAAAGGGATACCCCTTGGATTATCTGTTGTTGAACCAAAAGGTGACGTTGCATTTATGGTACGACAAATGAGTGAAGAGATGGAACTACCGTATTATCACATTGACCCAGCCAAAAATAGAGAGTATGCCGTAAACGCAGGATATGATCCACTCTATCAAAGTGATTACTTTAATCCTATGAAAGGAGATATGGACACCGTTGCAGAAGCGACAGTGTCCGTTTTAAAGTCATTATTCGGAAAACAGGAAGCCTTTTTTGCCACTGTACAAGAGGTATCAGCTAGAAACGTAACAAAACTATTAAAAACGCTTCACGGTGATAACATTGACCTTCTTGACGTAGTTGCTACATTAAGGGATCTAAATTTACTCGAAAAGAAGGTGAAAGAACTCAAAATACGTGATGGAAGTAATGACTTAACCCAATTCTTTGACTCTGAGCTATTAGGTACGATGAAGGATAAATATCGTCAATTTGTCATTGGTTTAAGAGCTCAACTAGAAAATTTGACTTCTAACAAAAGATTAAAGGAAATAATGAGTGGTCATTCTAGTCTTAACATTGACGAACATTTTGCAACAGGAGGTATATTAGCAGTCAATACAGCACTTGGGGAGCTAGGAACTAGTGGTGATGCCTTTGGTCAGTTCATGATTATGCACCTTCAAAATGGTACGTTTAGAAGACCAGGAACAGAAAGAACACGCGTTCCACATTTTCTTATTGTTGATGAATTGAGCCGATATATTAATCCAGATATTGAACGCTTCTTAAACATAGCACCAGAGTATCGAGTTGCAGGAATATTTGCTACGCAATCACTGGGTCAGTTGGAAGTGGAAAGTGGTAAATTATCTGCTAAGGCTGTAAAGAGAAGTATCATTAACGGTTGCAGAAACAAAATCGTATTTGGTGGAGTATCAGCCGAGGATGCCAAAGAGTTTGCTGAAGAGTTTGGAAAGAAGCAGATTATAGAGCGCCAGTCTACCTTCAAAAATAGAGTAGTTGTTCCTCATCTCTTTCCAGCCCAATATCGAGATACAGAACGCGAGGAATATAGATTCTACTACACTCAAATAATGGACGGACTTCCTAGATTCCATTTCATCTACAAGCTATTAAAAGATGGCCATCCAATGCCACCAGGAATAGGAAAGGGTTCATTTGTACCAAGAGATTGGAAAGAAAAAAGAGAGCGGGAAATAGGAATCAAGAAGCTAAGGATTCCTTTTTTAATTTCGCTCAAAAAATCTGTAAACAAAAAAGAAGTTTCTCAAGACTTGAACGAAGAATCTACCAACGAAGAAATTAAACCAACAAATAACGTTTTAAATAATCGAATTACATTTAAGCCAAAGGATAATAAGAATAAAGTTTCAAACGATCAAGACGAACCAATAAAAACAAAAGAGTCAGCCATTAATCAAAAAAATCAAGCAAAGATAAAACAAGTATCATCGTCATTTTCTGATGATGATTTTTTTTAAGGAGGAATATACGTAAATGACCAATAACCTTGAAGAATTCATTGAACTAATGTTAGATAATTATGGTTCAACCGAATCGTTTTTTCGAGAGCAACAGAAGCAATTTTTGATAGCTTTCTTAGATGAAGCAAATAAAGTTAGTGAAGAAAATCAAGATTTATTTTACAAAAAAGTATTCAATGCATTATTGAGTGAAAAAGAATTGAATAAGTTTGTCAATGAAAATGAACATTCGAAAATTGCAGAAGTATTTAAAACTTTAATTGATATTCAAAGGTCTGAAAGTTTTATTTTGACTTTAAGATTATCGATATTAGATTTGTCAAAAAGAGTAGCAGTAGATTACGAAAAGTGGTTGATATAAAGGGGAAGGTCTTAGACGGGATATAAAGATTTTCTTTAATATTTTCACTATCATTTTTGATAATGATTTTTTAATATCAAATTTTAAATTAAAAAGGAGCGATTACAATGGATGAAAAGTTACAAGTATTAATTGAGGGGTATGACCCTAGCAAAGTAAGTGAAGATAATTACGATAAGTACTGGAAAGAAATTTACGCAGCTTATCAGAACAAAAGTATTTTACAAGCGCCTGTTACAGGTATCGAAACAATACAGAATAAAACTTGCGCTATTGTACAGATTGGAAACGTTAGAGGTCTTATTCCACTTGAATTTTCAGGAGTAGATGATATCCGTAAATTAAGAAAACTATCTGGACAAAACATTGCCTTTAAAGTACTTAACTTTGATAAAGAAGCAAATGTATTCACTGCTTCAAGACTAGCAGCATTAGAACATATGTCAACGATTACTTGGAATAGGCTTGAGGAAGGGAAAATCATCATAGCTGTTGTCCGTGAGGTATCGCCATCAGAAATTCGGGCTGATATTGGTGGTGTTGCTGTAAAAATTTCAATTGATGAAGTGGATTATGGTTGGATTGATGATTTAACTGAAAAAATACAGGTTGGCGATCACCTAAAAGTTAAAGTGGTCGAATTGGACAAAGAGAATAAGAGAATCAAAGTTAGTGCAAAAGCGGCTAAAGAAAATCCATGGCCAGATTGTACTAAACGATATCATGAACATGGTGAATATGTTGGGAAAATATCTGGTGTTCGTGAGTATGGGGTTTTTGTTAATATAGAGCCTAATGTAGATGCCCTTTGTCCTCATTTGAAGTTTCAGAATCCTAAAAAAGGGGATAGGGTGCTAATGAGAGTTTTACATGTAGATACCAAAAAAGAACAAATACGTGGACGCATTGTCCGTATAGTTTAGGGAGTGAATCAAATGATTAGTCCGTTTTCATTAGAGCAACACTCATGGGAGCCAAATTGGACAATTGTTCGTTCTAATGCTAAATATCCTAATTATCGGCAGATCGAATCAGAACGAGAGAATAACATACTTCAAGCAGTAGCGGCTATTGGTTTAATCGGGAGAGCACAACTCTCCCGAATTTTTTTTCCCGATAACAACAAACGATATGTCCAACAAAAATTAAAGAACATGGTAAGAACCTATAAACTTATCCGACATGAGATAAATAAAAATAATAATTCAATTCCTGTATATACGTTAGGACCTGCATCATCAGAAGCACTTGGAATCGAGTACGATGTGAATTATTGGCTGAAATATGAAACAAAAGACGTTTTAAAAAGATTAGTTTTTTTTCAATTCTATAGCAATTTAAAGAATCAGCTTCCAGTCAAATTATATCCTGCACCTATTCCTTACAGTGGCACAATTGAAATGAATAATAAGATGTATTTTGTATATGTAGCAAGAGGAAATATCAATGACATTTTGAACGCCTTCAAATGGAATGAACCAAAAGAACGTGTGATAATCATAACTGAATCACTAATTCATATTCAGCCCCTTAATGCTTTTGTTAGTGAAATAAAGACACGCGTGGTATTGGACAGAGACTTAAAAGAGCCATTCGAAAAGATGTTTTATAAGTGGGAAGAAGGTGAATGGAAAAATTCAACCAGATTCTAGTTCAACTCAAAGGGTATTGATAGAATAAGGGAAAATAGATATAA
>JAENYW010000094.1 GCA_016841555.1 Tepidibacillus decaturensis | reverse complement strand
CCAGAGGTAGAAGTGGTTGCTGTTAATGATTTAACAGATGCTGAAATGCTTGCACATTTATTGAAATATGATTCTGTCCATGGAAAATTAGATGCTACCGTTGAAGCTACAGAAGGTGGAATGTTAGTTAATGGAAAGCTCATTAAGGTATTAGCTGAAAGAGATCCTGCGCAGCTTCCTTGGAAGGAATTAGGTATTGAGCTTGTTATCGAATCTACTGGTCGCTTTACAAATCGCGATGACGCAGCAAAGCATTTAGAAGCAGGCGCAAAAAAGGTTATCATATCAGCACCAGCAAAAAATGAAGATGTAACAGTTGTAATGGGAGTTAATCATGAATCCTATGACCCTGCAAACCATCATATTATTTCTAATGCTTCTTGTACAACAAACTGTTTAGCTCCATTTGCTAAAGTGCTTCAAGAGAAATTCGGTATTGTAAAAGGATTAATGACAACTGTACATTCTTATACAAACGATCAACAAATATTAGATTTACCACATAAGGATTATCGTCGTGCTCGTGCTGCTGGAATGTCTATTATTCCAACAACAACAGGGGCTGCAAAAGCGGTATCTCTTGTATTACCTGAATTAAAAGGAAAATTAAATGGATTTGCAATGCGTGTTCCCACTCCTAATGTTTCTGTTGTTGATTTAGTTGCAGAATTAAGTAAAAAGACAACAGTGGAAGAAGTGAATGCTGCAATGAAGGAAGCCGCTGAGGGTGAATTAAAAGGAATTCTAGCTTATTCTGAAGAGCCTTTAGTATCTACAGATTATAATCACGATCCTCATTCTTCTACAGTAGATGCTCTATCCACTTTAGTAATAGAAGGGAACATGGTTAAGGTTGTTTCCTGGTATGATAATGAGTGGGGTTATTCCAACCGCATCGTTGATTTAGCTGCATATATTGCTCAAAAAGGACTTTAATAGAAATTACTGAATATATTCAAGCAGGATAATGAGGAGGATGATATTAACTACATTCTCCTCTTCTCACATAAGGGAGGTAAATCAATGAATAAAAAGACAATTCGTGATGTGGCTTTACAGGGTAAAAAAGTTTTTTGTAGAGTTGATTTTAACGTACCAATGCAGGATGGAGAAATTACGGATGATACTCGAATTCAAGCTGCTTTACCAACGATAAACCATATTATGGAGCAAGGTGGGAAAGCAATTCTTGCTAGTCATCTAGGTAGACCAAAGGGAAAAGTGGTAGAAGAGCTTCGTTTAAATGCTGTAGCAGTAAGACTTGCTGAACTGTTAGGAAAAAAAGTCATAAAAACCGATGAAGCAATTGGAGAGAAGGTCAAAGAGCAAATTGCTGACTTGAAAGATGGAGACGTCTTGCTATTAGAAAATGTTAGGTTTTGTCCTGGTGAAGAAAAAAACGACCTTGAATTAGCTCAATCCTTTGCAGAATTAGCAGATGTATACGTGAATGATGCCTTTGGTGCTGCCCATCGTGCACATGCATCAACGACAGGTATTTCTAATTATATCCCAGCAGTAGCAGGTTTTCTTATGGAAAAGGAATTAGATTTCTTGGGTAATGCATTAAGTAATCCTGATAGACCCTTTACAGCAGTAATTGGTGGAGCTAAGGTAAAGGATAAAATAGGCGTCATTGAAAATTTATTAGATAAGGTAGATAATCTAATTATTGGCGGAGGCTTAGCATACACCTTTATTAAATCTCAAGGCTATGATATCGGAAAATCACTTTTAGAAGAGGATAAAATAGAACTAGCGAAGTCATTCATTGAAAAAGCCAAGAAAAATAATGTGCGTTTCTTGATGCCAGTTGATGTAGTAGTGGCAGATGATTTTTCAGAAACTGCAAATATAAAAATTGTTGATGTAGCGAATATCCCTTCAGATTGGCAGTCATTAGATATAGGTCCAAAAACAGTGGAGCAATATCAGCAAGTTATTAAAGAATCAAAGCTAGTGATTTGGAACGGACCAATGGGTGTTTTTGAAATGGATGTATTTGCGAAGGGCACAAATGGTGTAGCAGAAGCAATGGCTGAGACGGAAGCAATTACCATTATAGGTGGTGGAGATTCTGCCGCAGCAATTGAAAAAGCTGGTTTAGCGGATAAAATGACTCATATTTCTACAGGTGGGGGAGCGTCCTTAGAATTTATGGAAGGAAAAGAACTACCTGGTGTTGCTGCATTAAATGATAAGGAATAGGGTGATAACAATGAGAACGCCAATTATAGCAGGAAATTGGAAAATGAATAAAACCATGGAAGAAACAAAAGTTTTTATCAAACAAGTGGCAGGTTTTTCTGTAGAAGGAGTAGAAGCGGTGCTTTGTGTACCTTATACAGATTTGGCCGTATTGAAGGAAAGCTTAAATAATCAAATCAAGATTGGCTCTCAAAATATCCATTGGGAGGAGACTGGTGCTTTTACTGGAGAAGTTAGTCCTCTTATGTTGAAGGAGCTAGGTGTTCAGTTTGCTGTTATTGGACATTCTGAGCGAAGAGAAATGTTTGGTGAAACGGACGAAACAGTGAATAAACGAGTGCATGCTGCTTATAAGCATGCGATATCACCTATTGTTTGTGTAGGAGAAAAGCTAGAGGAAAGAGAAGCAGAGAAAACAAAAGAGGTTGTAAAGCTTCAAACTGAAAAAGCACTAACAGGCTTATCATCTGAGCAAGTGAAAAAGCTAGTTATTGCATATGAACCTATTTGGGCAATTGGTACAGGAAAATCCTCTTCTGCTGAAGATGCGAACGAAGTTATTGGCTTTATTCGCCAAGTGGTAGCAGATCAATATGATCAACAGGTGGCTAATGAAGTTCGTATTCAATATGGAGGAAGTGTAAAACCAGAAAATATAGCATCTTTTTTAAATCAACCAGATATCGATGGGGCTTTGGTCGGTGGGGCAAGTTTAGATCCAGAATCCTTTATGATGCTAGTAACAAACGCGAAATAAACGTTAAAAAGGAATGGAGGGAGAATGAATATGACTCGACCAAAACCATTAGCATTAATCATCATGGATGGATTTGGGTTACGTGATGAAGTAACTGCAAATGCAATAGCCCAAGCGAATACTCCGAATATCGATCGTTTATGGAAGGAATATCCTCATACGCAATTGGGAGCAAGTGGATTGTCAGTGGGATTACCTGATGGACAAATGGGTAATTCAGAGGTAGGACATTTAAATATTGGGGCTGGACGGATTGTTTATCAAGAGCTAACGAGAGTAACTAAAGCGGTTAAAGAAGGTACTTTTTATGAAAATGAAGTATTTTTACATGCTATTCAGCATGTAAAAGAAAAAAATAAGAAGCTACACTTATATGGCCTACTCTCCGACGGTGGTGTTCATAGTCATATTGAACATTTATTCGCCTTACTAGAGCTAGCCAAAAAAGAAAATGTGGAACAAGTATATGTTCATGCCTTTTTAGATGGCCGTGATGTAGCACCAGATAGTTCTGTTAGATATATTGAACAGCTACAGAATAAGATGGATGAAATAGGTGTAGGAAAAATAGCTACTGTTCAAGGCCGATATTATGCAATGGATAGAGATAAACGTTGGGAAAGAACAGAAAAAGCTTATCGAGCGATGGTATATGGGGAAGGCCCTCACTATGTGGATCCTATCAAAGCAGTTCGTGAATCCTATGAAAAAAGTGTCTATGATGAATTTGTGATGCCAACTGTTATCGTAGATGAACAAGATCAGCCAGTCGCTTCTATCGATTCGGAGGATGCAATCATCTTCTTTAATTTCAGGCCAGATAGAGCGATTCAAATCTCACAGGTATTTACTAATGAGGATTTTCGAGGATTTGACCGTGGAGAAGGATTTCCAACCGATTTATATTATGTATGTTTAACTCAATTTAGTGAATCAATTAATGGATATGTTGCGTATAAACCAACAAACTTAGATAATACCTTCGGAGAAATTGTAAGTCGAAATGGTTTAAAGCAATTACGTATTGCAGAAACGGAAAAATATCCCCATGTAACCTACTTCTTTAGTGGCGGAAGAGAAAAAGAATTTGATGGAGAAACAAGAATTTTAATTCCATCACCAAAGGTAGCGACGTATGATTTAAAACCAGAGATGAGCATCTATGAGCTAACAGAAGCAGTGATAAAAGAAATTCAAGAAGAGAAACAGGATGTTATTATTTTGAATTTTGCTAATCCAGATATGGTTGGACATTCAGGAAAAATAGAACCTACGATAAAAGCTATTGAAGCAGTAGACGAACATGTTAATCGAGTAATAGAAGCGATTATAGCCAAAGGTGGAGTTGCTTTGATTACAGCTGACCATGGAAATGCGGATCAAATGTCCGATTATAAAGGAAATCCAATTACTTCTCACACAACAAATCCAGTACCGTTTATTGTTACAGATAAAGGGGTACAATTACGTGAGGGCGGAGTATTAGCAGATATTTCACCAACAATGCTAAAGCTATTAGCTATCGAACAGCCAAAAGAGATGACAGGTGAATCGATAATAACAAGCCTCAAATAATCGCCTTGTTAGATGTGAGAAATGGAAGTGAGACTTGAGGAAATTGGTGAAGTACCAATTTCTAATACATAATTAATAAAAGGAGTGAATGGATATGACAATAATTGCTGATGTTTTTGCTAGAGAGGTGTTGGATTCCCGTGGTAATCCAACAGTAGAGGTTGAAGTAGTATTAGAATCTGGTGCATTGGGTAGAGCGATTGTTCCATCAGGTGCATCAACAGGTGCTCATGAAGCAGTGGAATTAAGAGATGGAGAAGCAGACCGTTACTTAGGAAAAGGTGTTCTTAAAGCAGTTGAAAATGTGAATGACGTTATTGCTTCTGAAGTAATTGGTATGGACGCACTTGATCAAGTTGGAATTGACGAATACCTTATTCAACTAGATGGTACAGCTAATAAAGGAAAGCTTGGTGCGAATGCTATTTTAGGAGTATCAATGGCAGTGGCTCGTGCAGCTGCTGATGCATTAGAAATTCCATTATACGTTTATTTGGGTGGATTCAATGCAAAAACATTACCAGTACCAATGATGAATATTCTTAATGGCGGCGAACATGCAGATAATAATGTCGATATTCAAGAATTTATGGTAATGCCAGTAGGTGCAAGTGACTTCCGTGAAGCACTTCGTATGGGAGCCGAAGTGTTCCATACTCTGAAAAAAGTATTAAAAGAAAAAGGCTTAAATACAGCAGTTGGTGACGAGGGAGGCTTTGCTCCTAATTTATCTTCAAATGAAGAAGCGATTACAACCATTATTACAGCAATCGAAAATGCAGGGTATAAGCCTGGGGAAGATATTTACATCGCCTTGGATGTAGCTTCTACCGAAATGTATAAAGACGGAAAATATCACTTAGAAGGGGAAGGAATCGTCAGAACAACAGATGAGATGATTGACTTCTATGAAGATTTATTAAATAAATACCCAATTATTTCTATTGAAGATGGACTTGCAGAGGATGATTGGGATGGTTGGGCGAAAATGACGGAACGATTAGGGAAAAAGGTTCAATTAGTTGGTGATGATTTATTTGTTACCAATACGGAACGTTTAGCAAAAGGAATTGAAAGCAAAACCGCTAATTCCATTCTAATTAAGTTAAATCAAATTGGAACGTTAACAGAAACCTTTGATGCAATTGAAATGGCTAAGCGTGCTGGCTATACAGCAGTTATTTCTCATCGTTCTGGTGAAACAGAAGATACAACAATCGCAGATATTGCAGTTGCAACAAACGCAGGACAAATTAAAACAGGTGCACCTTCACGGACAGACCGTGTGGCAAAATATAATCAATTATTACGTATTGATGATGAACTTAGCTTTATTGGGTTATATGGTGGAAAAAAATCCTTTTATAATCTGAAGTTCTAATTTAAAATAATAAAAAGGCTGTCCCCAAGGATAATATCCTTAAGGGTACAGCCTTTTTTATTCACTCACTTGTTAATCTGATTCGTCCATTGCATCTGTAGACGTCTCTTCTATCAATCCGTTATCCTTGCTAATGGTTCCACCACCTAAACCTTCATTGACCATACGATCAACATCCATGGATTTATTGTCTCTACCTTCATATAATGAATCTTTATCTTTAGGGTCATTTTTCTTTTTCACGTATATCACCTCCTATTGAATGCAATACTTAGTATTGCCCAAAAAATAAAAAGAGTTTCCTAAAGAAAGGAAAAGAAGCTATTTTGTCATTATTTTACTCATTTTTATGGTTTTTTCTTTTAGTGTTAGAGAAATTTCCTCTATCCTTTTATTTGATAAACGATTTACAGGACCTGATACAGTTAGAGCAGAAATTATTCGATGATTTTTATTATAAATGGGACAGGAAACTGCGGCAGCACCTATTTCACGTTCCTCAAAGCTTGTTGCATATCCCTTTTCCTTTACCTCATTAATCATCCTATGAAAAGCATTTTTGTCTATACCGTAGAGCGTATGAAGCTGTTCCAATAGTCTTTCTATGGTATTAGCATCTTCAAAAGCAATTAAAACCTTACTAGATGCTCCAACGGTTAAAGGCAATCGAACGCCTATAGGAGCAACTCGGCGAATAGCTTGCTTACTTTCTACTGCTTGAATCCGTATGCGTTCATAACCATCACGGACATATAAGCTAATTGTTTCTCCTAATGAATCTCTCAGTAACTGCATTTCTGGTAAAAAAAGTGTAGCAGGATCATCCATGCCCATTAGATTAGAAGACAACTCCCATATACGAAATCCCAACCGATACTTTTCTGTTTCAGTATTTTTCATTAGGAAGCCCTTTGTTTCTAGTGTATAGATGATACGATGAACAGTGCTTTTATGAAGGTGGATACGAGTTGCAATTTCTGTTAATCCTAATTCTTTTGTATCAATAAAGCAATTAAGTATATCAATAGCACGTTCAACAGCACGAACAGTGGTTTTTTGATTTATTTGATTATTTTCATTCAAAGGAAACCCTCCGATACATAATAATGAGGTAAGCTATATACCTAATTGTTTCATAGAATAAAACGGTATTTTGTTAGATAAAATTATAAGGGAATGAGCGTAAGGAGTAAAGGTTAATAGTATAAAAATTATGAATAAAAAGATATGTCCTAATTGCCAAAATAATGTATAATGATATCGAAGGTAAAAAAAGAAACTATGTTTCACTAAATGAAACTGGTGGTAACATTCATTAAAAGGGGTGGCAGCTATATGAGGAATAATGATGTATTTTCTGTTCGTTCAGATTTACAGGTAGGCGGAAAGAATTATAAGTACTATTCCCTAAGTAAGCTTGAAGAAAAAGGAATTGGAAACGCTTCAAAGCTTCCGTTTTCTATCAAAGTGTTATTAGAGGCAGCAGTTCGCCAGCTTGATGGAAAAGGAACAACGGAAGAACATGTTAAACAGCTAGCAAATTGGGCAGAAGGAGCAGGTAAAGGAAAAGAAGTTTCCTTTACGCCAGCAAGAATTGTACTTCAAGACTTCACTGGAGTTCCAGCAGTCGTTGATCTTGCAGCCATGAGAAAAGCAATGGCTGATGTTGGTGGCGATCCAGATAAAATTAATCCATTAGTTCCAGTTGACCTTGTTATTGACCATTCTGTAATGGTAGATAAGTTCGGTACGGATGATGCTTTACAATATAATATGAACATCGAATTTCAGCGAAATGAAGCACGTTATAAGTTCCTTCGTTGGGCACAGGACTCTTTTGAAAATTTCCGTGCTGTTCCTCCAGCTACAGGGATCATTCACCAAGTTAACTTAGAGTACTTAGCAAATGTCGTTCAAATAAAAGAAGATAATGGAGAAGCAGTAGCATATCCAGACAGCTTAGTTGGTACAGATTCCCATACAACGATGATTGATGGTTTAGGTGTCGTTGGTTGGGGAGTTGGTGGCATAGAAGCGGAAGCAGGAATGCTAGGACAACCACTATATTTTGTCACTCCAGATGTGATAGGGTTTAAATTAATAGGACAATTACCTGAAGGAGCTACCGCAACAGATTTAGCACTAACTGTTGTAGAAATGCTTCGTAAAAAAGGAGTAGTAGGTAAATTCGTTGAATTTTATGGAGATGGATTAAGCAACATCAGCCTTGCAGATCGTGCAACCGTTGCTAATATGGCTCCTGAGTATGGAGCTACTATGGGATTTTTCCCAGTAGATAATGAAACATTAAATTATCTACGTCTTACAGGTCGTGATGAAGAACAGGTTCAATTAGTAGAAGCTTATTGTAAAGAACAAGGCTTATACCGAATGGATGGTATGGAAGCTCCAATCTTTACAGACACGATTGAACTGGATTTATCTACCGTGGTTCCAAGTCTTGCTGGACCGAAGCGTCCTCAAGATCGTATTGAATTAAACAATATGAAAAACGCTTGGAATGAGGTTATTCGTAAACCAATTGATCAAGGCGGCTTAGGACTTACTGAAGCAGATATTCAAAAAGAAGTGGCAATTAACCATCCTAACGGGAAAGCATCCGCATTAAGAACTGGTTCTGTTGTCATAGCTGCTATTACAAGCTGTACGAATACATCTAACCCAAGTGTTATGCTTGGCGCAGGGTTAGTAGCAAAAAAAGCCGTAGAACGTGGTTTAGTAACACCTGGTTATGTGAAGACATCGCTAACTCCAGGCTCTAGAGTCGTAACCGAATATTTAGAAAATGCAGGGGTATTAGATTCGCTTGCCAAATTAGGCTTTAATGTAGCAGGCTATGGTTGTGCAACCTGTATTGGTAACAGTGGTCCACTTCCAGATGAAGTAAGTAAAGCAGTTGAAGAAAATGATTTAACGGTTGCTTCCGTATTATCTGGTAACCGTAACTTTGAAGGTCGTGTACACGCCCAAGTCAAAGCAAACTATTTAGCATCACCACCACTAGTGGTTGTGTATGCATTAGCAGGAACAGTAGACATTGATTTGGCAAATGATCCTATTGGCTATGATCAAAATAATCAGCCAGTTTATATGAAGGATATCTGGCCAACAAATGAAGAAATTAAAGCAGCAATTCAATCCTCTATGAACCCTGAATTGTTCCGTAAACAATATAGTGCCGTATTTACTGCAAATGAACGTTGGAATCAAATTGATGCGCCAAAGGGTAAGCTTTATGATTGGGATGAAACATCTACCTATATTCAAAACCCTCCATTCTTCGAAGGATTAAAGCCAGAAGTAGAAGATATTAAGGAAATAAAAGGTGCTAAGGTACTTGCTTTATTAGGCGATTCCGTAACCACTGACCATATTTCCCCAGCAGGTAACATTAAGAAGGATAGCCCAGGAGGAAGGTATTTAATTGAAAATGGCGTTCAGCCAGTTGATTTTAACTCTTATGGCTCCCGTCGTGGAACTCATGAAGTGATGATGAGAGGAACCTTTGCTAATATTCGTATTCGTAACCAGGTTGCTCCAGGTACGGAGGGTGGAGTGACTAAGTATCTTCCTACTGGAGAAGTAATGGCAATCTATGATGCTTCGATGAAGTATCAGGCAGATGGAACTCCACTAGTAGTTATTGCTGGTAAAGAATATGGGACTGGAAGCTCCCGTGACTGGGCTGCGAAAGGAACCAATCTTCTTGGAGTAAAAGCGGTTATTGCCGAGAGCTTCGAACGGATTCACCGCAGTAACCTAGTTGGAATGGGAGTATTACCGCTGCAATTTGCTGAAAATCTAAGCTGGAAGTCCCTTGCTATCGATGGAACAGAAACCTTTGATATAGTAGGAATTAATAACGATGTTCAACCTGGTCAAACCTTAAAGGTAAAAGCTACCCGTCAGGATGGGGAAACCTTTGAATTTGACACCATTGCACGTCTAGACAGTATAGTGGACGTGGAATACTATCGCAACGGCGGTATCTTACAAACAGTATTACGTGAGTTACGCAAATAGACGATAGCTTCCAAGAAAATGGACATAAAATAAGGAGTAGGCACATGATATATCATGTGCCTACTCTATTTAGTATACTATTTATTATCAGTATTATTATCAGTTATATCTACCGATCCGTTTTTCTTTTGGAAATGTTTTAATTGCTCTACAATATCGTATCCAGTTAGTGCTGCAATGGCTTCATTGGTATTACCTAGAATATCTGTTGCGTATTTTGTGATTTTGCTTGCTCCGCCATTT
>JAENYW010000093.1 GCA_016841555.1 Tepidibacillus decaturensis | reverse complement strand
GCAGCTTGCAAAAAAAGAAATACGTAAAAATAGACAAGCTATACTCTTAGAAGGATATGTAGATACTATTTCTATATGGAAAGCAGGGATTTATTATGGTGTTGCCACCCTTGGAACCTCATTAACGGAACAGCAAGCTAAAATGTTAAAGAGATATGCTGATGAGGTAATTATTGGCTATGATTCAGATAATGCAGGACAGCAAGCTTCTTTACGAGCAATTGATGTTTTACAGGAAACAGGCTGTAAAGTGAAAATTCTACAAATGCCTCGAGGGTTAGATCCTGATGATTATATTCAAAATCATGGAGCAGATTCCTTTAAAAAAGATATATTGAATTCTGCGTTATCACCAACAGCATTTAAGCTAAATTTTTCACGCAAGGACTATAATCTTAAAAATGAATCTGATCGAATGAACTATTTGACCAATGCATTAAATATAATTGCTGATTTGAAGCATGCTATTGAAAGAGAACATTATTTAAAAACACTTGCTGAGGAATTTAATATTTCTTATCAATCACTAAAAAATGATCATGATCAAATTTATTTTAAAAAACGGAAAAAAAAGGAGAAATCGAGGGATAATCTGACAATCCAGTGGAATAATAATATAAATAATGGGAATCATGTGGGAGGAATCAATACCCTGCAACCAGCTTATTATAACGCTGAAAAAAGTCTTATTTATTTTATGATGAAAGACCGTGATATTGCTGAAAAAGTTCAACAAGAAATTGGCAGTGAATTTCATGTAGAGGATTTTGCAGTATTAGCAGCGTATTTATACTTATATTATGGTAAAGGCTATGATGCTAACATAAGTCGATTTATATCTTCTTTAGATGATCAAACCTATATAAATGTAGCTTCAAAAATTGCAATGCTTGATATGAATGAAGATGTTACAGAAGCAGCATTAAATGATTATATTTCACAAGTTAAAAAGTATCATTTAGATATATTGATAAAACAAAAGAGAGAAGAACAGCTTAGAGCAGAAAGAAACAGTGATTTAGAGAAGCAAATTCAGATTGGGCAAGAAATCATCCAACTACGACATCAATTAAAATGGGGGAAGAAGTAATGAATTTGGGGAAGGAGGGTATTAAAATGACGAAAGATAAGGAAGAAAATATAGCTCAAGAATCTACAATTGAGGAAGTAAAAGAGAAAATAGTTAAAAAAGGGAAGAAAAACGGTTCTATTTCATATAAGGAAATCCTAGAAAAGATGTCAACTTTTGAACAAGATTCTGATCAAATGGATGAGTTCTTTGAATATTTAAGTGATCAAGGGATTGAAGTTATCAATGATTCAGATGATGATGACCCTATTATATTAGATAATGATAAAGAAGCAGAGGTAGGGGATGATTATAGTTTAGATAATTTAGCAATTCCCGGAATCAAAATTAATGACCCAGTACGTATGTATCTCAAAGAAATAGGACGTGTTCCTTTATTATCTGCTGAAGAGGAAATTGAATTTGCTAAACGTATTGAGCAAGGGGATGAAGAGTCTAAGCGACGATTAGCTGAGGCGAACTTAAGGCTTGTTGTAAGTATAGCAAAAAGATACGTTGGACGAGGTATGTTGTTTTTAGATCTTATACAAGAAGGAAATATGGGTTTAATCAAGGCAGTAGAAAAGTTTGATTATCGAAAAGGGTATAAATTTAGTACCTACGCTACTTGGTGGATTCGTCAAGCCATAACAAGAGCAATTGCAGACCAAGCTAGAACTATTCGAATTCCTGTACACATGGTTGAAACCATAAATAAATTAATTCGTGTTTCCAGACAGCTTCTTCAAGATTTGGGTAGAGAACCGCTTCCAGAGGAAATAGCAGAAGAAATGAGTTTAAGTACTGAAAAAGTACGAGAAATTATGAAAATAGCACAAGAACCAGTATCCTTAGAAACACCGATTGGGGAAGAAGATGATTCTCACTTAGGTGATTTTATCGAAGACCAAGAAGCTTTAGCACCTTCTGATGCAGCAGCCTATGAGTTGTTAAAAGAACAGTTAGAAGATGTTCTTGATACACTTACTGAAAGAGAAGAAAATGTTTTACGATTACGGTTTGGTCTTGATGATGGTAGAACAAGAACATTAGAAGAAGTAGGTAAAGTATTTGGTGTTACAAGAGAAAGAATTCGTCAAATAGAGGCAAAAGCATTGCGTAAACTTCGTCATCCAAGTAGAAGTAAACGCCTTAAGGATTTCTTAGAATAAACTGTTATTTAATGGGCCTGCATTTATTTGTAGGCCTTTTTCTTTGACTTTACCTACATTTTCCTCTTTTTGGGAGTTTATATCTTATTTTCAATTTTACATGTTTTACTAAGCTAATGCAAATTATTTAAATAAGAAATTTTAAATAATTTGCATTAGCTTTTAATGTAGCAGCTAAATATGAATTTGTATAATAAGAGGCAGTGGTATAGTATTACATATTATATATAAAATCAATAAGGAGTTAACATGAAACCTATTAAATTATCTGAACGTTTATCTCATATTGCTCGCTTTATTCCTCAAGGGAAAAAGGTAGCGGATATAGGTTCTGATCACGCCTTACTTCCAAGCTATTTAATCAAGCAAAACATTTCTCCACATGTTATTGCAGGGGAAGTAAATGAAGGACCTTATCAAGCTGCAAAAAAACAAATA
Source organism: Tepidibacillus decaturensis (assembly GCA_016841555.1). Classification (GTDB taxonomy): domain Bacteria; phylum Bacillota; class Bacilli; order Tepidibacillales; family Tepidibacillaceae; genus JAENYW01. The sequence goes on along the minus strand of JAENYW010000093.1, from coordinate 7,537 downwards.
TCGTCTTTACTTCTAGAAAATAGGATATCTGTTCGGAAAGGTGACGGATTATCCGTTATTGATAAACATGAAGTAGATGTTATAACAATTGCAGGTATGGGAGGAGCACTGATTGCAGAGATTTTAAATAAAGGGGAAGATAAATTAGAGCAAATTGAGCGTATGGTATTACAACCTAATGTAGGCTCAGAATTAGTAAGAAAGTGGTTAGACACGCATCGATGGAATATAATATCAGAAGAAATTCTTGAAGAGGATGATAAAATTTACGAAATTATCGTAGCAGAGCATCGAGAAGGATTGACAGATAATGCATACATATCACAGATACGTACAAAGGAAGAATTATATCGAATTGGCCCGTTATTATGGAAAAACAAATCACTAATTTTATTAAAAAAATGGGAGCAAGAGCTTAATAAAAATAAATATATTCTAAATCAATTAAATCAATATAAAAATAATGATGAGAAGGACACAAGAAAATTGGAGATACAGAAGGAAATAGAATGGATAATGGAGGTAATCACGTGTTTGCAAAAGGGCAAAGCATTATACAAATCTTTGAACAGCTAGCACCTAAACAATTGGCAATACCAGAGGATAAAATCGGTTTACAAGTGGGTACTTTACATAAAGAGGTTAAAAAAGTAATGCTTACGTTAGATGTGTTAGAAAACGTGGTTGATGAGGCGATAGAAAATCAAGTGAATTTAATTATCACCCATCATGCCATTATTTACCTCCCCTTAAAAAATGTTAGGACAGATTTATCACAGGGTCGTATAATAGAAAAATTAATTAAGCATGATATTGCTGTTTATGTTGCCCATACAAATTTAGATGCTGCAGAAGGTGGAGTAAATGATGTGCTAGCACATAAATTAGCCTTAAAAGAAACAGAACTTTTAGATGCAACCTTTACGGAAAAATATAATAAAATCGTTGTATTTGTTCCAAAGACCCATCAGCAGCAGGTTTTTGATGCTTTATCTAATCATGGAGCTGGCTGGATAGGGAATTATAGTCATTGTAGCTTTCAAACACCAGGAACAGGTACCTTTATGCCGCTTGAAGGAACAAATCCTTTTATAGGCGAACAAGATAAATTAGAAAAAATAAATGAAATTCGCATAGAAACCATTGTATCGGAGAAAAATCTTAATAGAACCATTCAGGCTATGATTAAGGTGCATCCTTACGAAGAAGTAGCTTACGATGTATATCCGCTTAATAATAAAGGAAAACAGTATGGCATCGGTCGTTTAGGGAAATTGGGAAAGCCAGCAACGCTTAAAGACTTCTCATTATTTGTTAAGCAACAATTGAATTTGGAGGGATTAAGAGTAGTTGGTGATTTGAAGAAGGAAATTAAAAAGGTGGCAATTGTTGGAGGGGATGGTAACAGCTTTGTTAACACAGCTGCTTTTCGTGGTGTAGACGTATTAGTGACAGGAGATATTTATTATCATGTTGCCCATGAAGCGATGGCTCAAGGTTTAGCAATTATTGATGCAGGGCATAATATAGAGAAGAATGTGATGGATAAGGTAAAGGATTATTTAGAAAAAGAATTTGTAGAGAGAAAATATAAAACAGAGATTATCATTTCTACAGCAAATACAAATCCATTTATATTTTTATAAGGAACAATTAACCTATTTACCCATAAATCTTTTGTTGATGAATGTTTTTATTTTTGGTATATTAGTATTTGTCACGTGATTTCACAACCTTTTTATTGTGGAGAGTAGCATACTAATATATAATATGTGGAAAGTAAGCTGGGTAATCGCTGGTGGATCACCGAAAGGTACCACGAGAGGAAAGTCCGAGCTCCATAGGGCAGAGTGCTGGATAACGTCCAGTCAGAGCGATTTGAAGGATAGTGCCACAGAAATGGACCGCCTATGTATCATGTATATGATGCAGGTAAGGGTGCAACCGTGGTGTAAGAGACCACGAGGGAATATGGTGACATATTTTCTGGTAAACCCCACTTGGAGCAAGACCGGATAGGAACGCACATAAAGTAGCCCGCTTTGCGTTCGGGTAGGTCGCTTGAGTCACTTAGTAATAGGTGGCCTAGATAGATGATTATCGCTTCATTGGTGGAAGCTTCTAAAGCGTTATACCACTAGAAGTACAGAACTCGGCTTATAGGTTTACTTTCCTTTAGATATTAAAAAAAATCCGTAACGTAAGTTACGGATTTTTTTTATAGTTCTTTAAGCATTTTTTTGTGCTTCTACAGCATTAGATTTAAATGCGTCAATCAACAGAATAATTGCAGTAACAATATGCATAATCATACCAACGACAGGAATCCAACCAATTGATGAAGTGATAATTCCTAAAATACTTCCAAGACTTTTTTGTCCTTCTTTTCTAGAATAAACTAATGTAGCAATATGTAATGCTAACATAATTAATAACGGTGTCCACACCAAAGATAAGACGATTGTTCCACCGAGAACTGGTATTCCAAGTAAAGCCTCAAGACCCCCTGAAACCCATTTTAGAATTGTTGAAGTATTTTTTTTGCTATCCATTATAACCCTCCCTTAAAGGAAATAGTATATTATGTTCTTTTGTAAAAAACGATGATGTTTAGTTCATAGTATTCGATAGTGTTTTAATTATTCCTGCAAAAATATGTGAAAAAAAAATAAAAAATACAAAAAAGTTTATTAAACTCTTTCTTTATAATTCACCTATTCCTTAAGTAATATTAATGATACAATATTAAATTAAGAAAAATAAATATTTTTTTAGAATAGTAAAAAGGAGTAAAAGGGGAATAAAGGATGGAAATAGAGATAAATGTTTCAAGAAATCTTACGTTATTAACAGATTATTATCAGATTAGCATGATGTATGCCCATTATAAAAACAATCTTTTGGACAAGGATGTTGTATTTGAAGTATTTATTCGACAAAATCCGTGTGAAGGTGGTTATTCCTTATTTGCGGGACTAGAACAGGTTATTGACTATATAAAAAATTTGCAATTTACGGATGAGGATATAGCGTATCTTGCTTCTGTTTATCCCTTTGATAAGGCATTTCTTAATTATTTAAAAAGCTTTACATTTACTGGAGATATATGGTCTGTGCCAGAAGGGACACTGATCTTTCCAAATGAACCTATTTTAAAAATTCAAACAAATTTATTACAAGCTCATATGTTGGAGACGACGATATTAAATATTATAAATCATCAAACGCTCATAGCTACTAGAGCTTCTAGAGTTGTTTATTCGGCAGATGGTGATCCAGTTATGGAATTTGGATTAAGAAGAGCACAAGGACCAGATGCAGGAATATATGGAACGAGAGCGTCATACATAGGAGGAGTAGCTGGAACTTCTAATGTTTTTGCAGGGAAAATGTTTTCTATTCCTGTAATGGGGACGCACGCTCATTCGTTTATTCAAAGCTATGCCTCTGAATTAGAGGCGTTTTTAACCTTTGCTGATACATATCCTCAGAATACGACATTATTAGTTGATACCTATGATACGTTAAAAAGTGGTGTGCCAAATGCGATAAAAACATTTAAAATAATGAAGGATAAATTAGGAGATCGATTTAGAAACTTTGGGATTCGTTTAGATTCTGGTGATTTAGCATATTTATCCAAACAGGCAAGAAAAATGTTAGATGATGCGGGCTTTGCCGAGGCAAAAATTATTGCGTCGAATGACTTGGACGAATTCCTAATTCGTGAATTAAAGCTTCAAGGAGCAAAAATAGATGCTTGGGGTGTTGGCACAAATTTAATTACTTCTAATGGTTGTTCAGCATTAGGTGGGGTATATAAATTAGTTGCAGAAAAAGAGGAAAATCAATTTTTACCTAGGATAAAAATAAGCGAAAATCCTGAGAAAATCACTACCCCTGGTTGTAAAAAGGTCGTTCGTTTCTATCATAAAGATACGAAAAAAGCTATTTTAGATTTGGTGATGCTAGAGAATGAATCGATTCCGGAAAATAACTTTATTGCTTTTGATCCGATTAATGTATGGAAGAAGAAACAAGTGAAAAATTTCATTGCACAAGAGTTACTTATTCCTGTCTTTAAAAGTGGCAGATTAATTTATACCTCCCCTTCATTAAAAGAAATAAGAGAACATGCGCAGAGGGAATTAGAATCATTATTTGATGAAGGAAAAAGATTAAAAAATCCTCATGGTTATCATGTGGATTTATCTAAAGCATTATGGGAACTAAAGCATGATTTGATTGAAAAAGTACGTAGAGGGTAATCTAATATATATAATGAAGGAGAACGTTGAATGGAATGGTTGGTATATACAGTATTGGGATTGGTACAAGGGATAACAGAGTGGTTACCAATTAGTAGCAGTGGTCATTTGGTGATAATAGAAGAGATTTTTGGAGTACAAATCCCTGGGTTAGCCTTTGAGGTTTTATTAAACTTTGCTACATTCCTTGCCATGATAGTTGTTTTTAGAAAAGAACTAATGAAGTTAATTACAGGATTTTTTCGCTTTATTTTAATGAAAAAAAAGAAAGACAAAGATGATTTTTATTTTGGGTTATATTTGCTTGTAGGGGTTATTCCTGCAGGAGTATTAGGTTTAGTATTTGAAGACACGATAGAATATCACCTCAAAACCCTTACTACAGTTGCAATATCCTTAATAATCACTGGAATTGCTATTTATATCATTTCAAAAATCGATGGGTATAGAAAAGAATTAAAGCTAACGGATGCGATATGGGTTGGTTTTTTTCAAGCGATAGCCTTAATACCTGGTATAAGTCGAGCTGGGGCAACGATTTTTGCTTCCTTATACCGAAGACTGGATAAGGAATTAGCTATCCGTTACTCGTTTTTTTTGGCAATTCCAATAAGCTTAGGGACAATGGTATTGAAAGTAGATGATCTACTAGAGCAGTTTACATTAAACATGTTTATGAATTATTCATTAGCTTTTTTTGTTTCTTTTATCTCTGCCATTTTTGCGATTAAGTGGTTTATCGGCATTTTAAATAAAGGGAAATTGATTTATTTTACTTATTACTGTATAACTGTTGGTACAGGTATTTTGGTTTATCAATTTATTAGATGGATATAATGTTTACTTAATGTGAGGAGAAAATAATGACTTCTTTTTTTGAAAATTACCCTTTAATTTCTGCTTTGTTAGCAATGGTATCAGCACAGATTATCAAATTTCCTATTCATATGATTATCAAACAAAAAATTGATCCGATGATTATCTTTAGTAATGGCGGTATGCCGAGTTCTCATTCAGCTTTTGTTTCTTCATTGACAGCCGCTATAGGGATAGACTACGGTTTAGAAACACCTTATTTTGCTATTGCTTTTGTTTTTTCATTAATTACGATGTGGGACGCTGCTGGAATACGTTATCAAGCATCAAAGCACGCTGAAATATTAAATATACTTATGCATGATTTTCAACAATTAGTGGAGCATGTGAAATATAAATCAAAAAGAAATCATGTACCTATAAAGGAACTATTAGGAGCTCCCTTAAAGGAATTATTGGGACATAAGCCTTTTGAAGTATTAATAGGGTCATCTTTTGGGATAGCTATTGCTTTTATTGTTAAATATTGGTTATATCTATAGGAAGCTTGTTAAAAAAAAGTTCATAAGAGTGAACTTTTTTTTTATTTGTCGAAATTTTGTAATATATTTTCTTGGTTTTTCTTATCTACATAGAATAAAAGGTTGTTGTTTTATTAGATTTGTGAATGCTTTTTGAACATTGTTATAAAGGTATTATCATTTTATTTATTCAGTAATATAATGACTACGAAAATAAAAATAATCAAATATTTAATATTATCTTACATAAAATTTCTGATCAAATTCATTTTAATTCATAGTTTATTTTTTTAAGTCATTACAATGTGAAAAAATAAACTTGATAGTTTAACAAACTAAAGGATAGAGGTGATTCTATTATAATAATTTAAAGGATTTTAATTCTTGTTATTAGTGTTGTATATTACAATAAAATAATTTTCTTTAGGAGGAATGAATGATGTTTAAAAAACGTTTATCTTTATTGATGGTGGTTATTTTTACGATATCTATCATGAGTTTTGCTGTTGGTTGTGGTCAACAAGAAGCTGCTGAACCTACACCGGTTCAAGTGCAAGAGCCTACTCCATCCCAGGAAGTTAATGAGGAAGAAATTTTAACACAAGCTGCTATAGACTACTTCACTTACTTGCAAGGGAACAATATGATTGATGCTGCTACAGTTAATGAACAAATAAACAATGTATATGTATTAGACATTCGTAAGTCGGAGGATTTTGCAAAAGGTCATATCCCTGGTGCACATAATACAGTAATGGAAAAGATAGGAGAAATAATACCAGAGCTCCCTACTAATCAGTCTATTGTTGTAGCATGTTATTCTGGTCAAACAGCATCTCAAGCAACTGGTGTGTTACGAATGGCGGGATTTGATGCTCTAGCAATGAAAGGTGGGTTCCCTTCTTGGGAAAAGGCTGGATTTGAAATAGAGCAATAGTATAGATATAATTCTATAATGAGGACGTAATATGAAAAGGGCTGTCTTTGTGAGGCTCTTTTCTTATGTAGTGATGATAAAACATATTTTTAAGATTATTATATGATAAACTAAATTCCAGATGAATAAGATATTTTATGTTTATTGAGGTGTAAAAAATGAATAGTAAAATTCCCAGCATACCTTTTCTTATTACCATAGTTGTTATTTTATTTAGTATGATTGGCTGTACGATGACTGAAAATGCAGATGAGAGTATCATGCAAAATCAACAGAACGTGGAGAATCAAGAACAAATAAAGGAAGAACAAGGGGAAAAGAATACATCTATTATTGAAGTAGAAAAAGAGATAGAGGAACAAATCGAAGTGAAGCCTCAACAAGGATTTAAAGCCCCTGATTTTACTTTTATAAATCAAGAAGGAAAAGAGGTTAGCTTATACGATCTAAATGGGAAGCCTGTTTTCTTAGTTTTTTGGGCTTCTTGGTGTCCACATTGTAAAAAGGAACTACCGTCCGTTCAGGAGTTGTATGAAAAGTATGGTGAGGATATACATTTCCTAGCGATTAATGTTCGAGACGAAAAAGGAAAAGGTGAAGCAATTATGCAAGATAATCAATATACCTTTCCTGTTATCTTTGATGAAAATAGCTCTATTATGAATTTATTTCGCATTCAACCTATACCTATTAATTTTTTTATTGATCAAAATGGGATTATTAGATGGAAGGTTCTCGGGAAGCTTCCTCAGACCGATTTAGAAGGCTATCTTCAAGAATTAATGGAATGATAGTTAAAAACGTAATAATTAGAAATGAAAAGGAAGTAACATGTAAAGAAACTATTGAGGTGATAGCAATAGTTTCTTTTTTTTACGTAAAAATTTATGTAAGAAAAACTAACATAAATTTTGTTATTCTAAGGAAACATAGCTTATTAGAGTTCGGAAAACGTATAATATTATACGAAAAAATTAAATATGTGCAAAAAACAT
>JAENYW010000092.1 GCA_016841555.1 Tepidibacillus decaturensis | reverse complement strand
TTTTTATCTGTTTCGATTCTTGTTCCTTTACTAAGAAGGGTGGCATATAAATATCGTTTTGTTGATGTACCTAATCAAAGGAAAATCCATCAAGAGCCAACTCCATTATTAGGTGGACTTGCCATATTCATTGGATACATGGTAACTACTTGGCTATGGATAGAGCCAGTTAAAATCAAACTGGCTATTTTTATTACAGGTCTACTTATTAGTGGAATTGGGTTACTTGATGATTACTATAAGACCAGAAAAAAAGAGCTCTCAGCCTTACCGAAAATATTGATACATATTATTGTAGGGGTTATTTTATTTTTTTTTCAGATTCGCATCGAAGGGATTAGTGCAATCTTTCGTGAAGGAATGTATCTATTCAGTCCAGCCTTATCTCTTTTTTTTACCTTGTTATGGGTAATAGGATTAATGAACATGATGAATTTTTTAGATGGGGCAGATGGACTTGCTAGTGGTATTGCGTTAATTTCCTCTATGACACTGTTTCTTATTGCTTTTATTAAAGGTCAAGAGGTAACTGCTTTTATGGCAATTATTCTTATGGGAGTAAATCTTGGGTTTTTAAGGTACAATTTTTTTCCAGCCAAAATTTTTATGGGAGATACGGGATCAGCTTTTTTAGGGTTGATGCTGGCGATTATTTCAATAGAAGGTGCATTGAAAAGTGCTACAGTCCTTTCTGTCATCATGGTTATTTTTGCTTTAGGAGTGCCTATCTTTGATACGACCATTGTTTTATATAATCGTTGGAGACAGCATAAGCCCTTATATATTGCAGATAAGACCCATGCACATCATCGCTTGCTAGAAAAGGGATATTCACATAAACAGGTAGTAACGATGATTTATGCAATAAGTGTTTTATTCTCTCTTATTACTACAATTATGGTTTTTTGGTTTATCTATAAATGAAATTATCCTGAAGGAAAACTGTTTCTATTGTCGAAATAAGTCTATCTTTATCTAGTAAGCTATTTGTGGTATGATTTTAATCATGTAATAGGCTAATGTATTAAGGGGGTGGGGATTGTGAGTATTTCCAAGAAGGATGTAGAGCATGTAGCAAACCTTGCGAGATTAGCATTAACAGAGGAAGAAACCAATATATATACCGAGCAGTTGAATTCTATTTTAGGGTTCTTTGAAAAGCTGGATGAATTGGATACTAGTGAAATAAAACCAACAAGTCATGCTTTTAATATAACTAATGTTTTTAGAGAAGATAAAGCAGGTGAATCATTACCAAGAGAAAAGGCATTAAAAAATGCACCTGAACAAAAGGACGGTCAATTTAAGGTGCCAACTGTAATGGAAGGGTAGAAGGGAGGTAGCCATTTTGTCATTATTTGATTTATCAATTACAGAAGTACATAAACGCTTAAAAGCGAAAGAACTCACTGCTATAGATTTAGTAGAGGAATCCTTTAAGAGGATTGCAGAGGTAGAAAAGGATGTACAGTCTTTCTTATTGATTGATGAGGAAGGTGCAAGGAAGAGAGCAAAGGCAATTGATGAAGATATTGCGAAATCTGAAGACATTGGGATATTAGCAGGACTTCCTGCAGGTGTAAAGGATAATATTGTAACAGAAGGAATTACTACAACTTGTGCAAGCAAAATATTAGAAAACTATGATCCGATTTATAGTGCTACTGCCTATAAGCGATTGCTTGCTGGACAAGCAATAATGATTGGGAAAATGAATATGGATGAATTCGCAATGGGTTCTTCAACAGAGCATTCTGGATATCATTCTACCTATAATCCGTGGAATTTAGACTATGTACCAGGAGGTTCAAGCGGCGGTTCTGCAGCCTCTGTTGCTGCTGGTGAGGTTTACTTCTCTCTAGGATCGGATACAGGTGGATCGATTCGTCAGCCTGCTTCCTTTACAGGAATTGTTGGCTTAAAGCCTACCTATGGGTTAGTTTCGCGTTTTGGGTTGGTTGCATTTGCATCCTCCCTTGATCAGATAGGTCCGTTAACCAAAAATGTAGAGGATGCAGCTCATGTATTACAAACCATTGCTGGGCATGACGGAAAGGATTCAACCTCTGCAAATGTTCACATTCCAGATTATATCTCTGCTTTAACAGGAGATATTAAGGGTTTAAAAATAGGTGTGCCAAAGGAATATATGGGAGAAGGGGTTGACTCACAGGTAAAAGAGAAAATCATGGATGCAATGAAGGTACTTGAAGGCTTAGGTGCTATCATTGAAGAGGTCTCTTTACCTCATACAGAATATGCTGTGCCAACCTATTATATTCTCGCTCCGTCAGAAGCCTCTTCTAACTTAGCAAGATATGATGGTGTACGCTATGGGGTACGAGCAGATTCAGCAGAAAATCTGTTAGAGATGTATAAGAAAACAAGAAGCGAAGGTTTTGGCGCAGAGGTTAAACGACGTATTATGCTTGGAACCTATGCATTAAGCTCTGGTTACTATGATGCCTATTATTTAAAGGCACAGAAGGTACGTACCTTAATCAAACAGGATTTTGAAAACGTATTTGAAAAGTACGATCTTATATTAGGTCCTACTGTTCCAACTACAGCCTTTAAAATGGGAGAAAAGATCAGTGATCCATTAACGATGTATGTTAATGATATCTTAACCGTACCTGTAAACCTTGCTGGTCTGCCAGCAATCAGTGTCCCTGCAGGCTTTGTTAATGGACTTCCAGTTGGACTACAGTTAATCGGTAAACATTTTGATGAAACAACTATTTTACGTGCGGCTCATGCATTTGAACAACATACAGAATTCCATAAACAAAGAGCACAACTGGTAAGGGGGTAGGGAAAATGGCATATGAAACAGTAATAGGCTTAGAGGTTCATGCTGAATTATCCACCGAATCAAAAATTTTCTGTGATTGCTCTACGGAATTTGGTGCACCAGCAAATAGCCATACTTGCCCAGTTTGCTTAGGACATCCAGGTGTTTTACCTGTGATAAATAAACAGGCAGTAGAGTTTGCGATGAAGGCAGCACTAGCTCTGAATTGTGAGATTTCCACAGAAACGAAATTTGACCGTAAAAATTATTTTTATCCAGATTCACCAAAAGCGTATCAGATTTCTCAGTATGATAAACCAATTGGTAAAAACGGTTGGATTGAAATAGAAGTGAACGGGGAAAAGAAAATCATTCGCATTAATCGTTTGCACATGGAGGAAGATGCAGGGAAATCTACCCACAGTGAATTTGGTGATGGAACTCTTGTTGATTTTAATCGTGTTGGCGTTCCCCTTATAGAAATTGTATCAGAAGCAGATATGCGTTCTCCAGAGGAAGCTAGAACTTATTTAGAGAAATTGAAGGCTATTATTCAATATACAGGGGTTTCGGATGTAAAGATGGAGGAAGGCTCCTTACGCTGTGATGCAAATATAAGCTTGCGCCCAGAAGGACAGGAGGAATTTGGTACAAAAACTGAATTGAAAAACATGAATACCTTTAAAGGCGTTCAGCGTGGATTAGAATATGAGGTAAAAAGACAAACAAGGGTTTTGAAATCTGGTGGTGAAGTAGTTCAGGAAACCATAAGATGGAATGAGGAAAAGGGTATTACGGTTTCTATGAGAAGTAAGGAAGAAGCCCACGATTATCGTTACTTCCCAGATCCTGATTTAGTAGATATGGTGATTGACGAGGAATGGATTGAACGGGTAAAAGCTTCTCTCCCAGAATTACCTGACGTTCGTAAGGCACGATATGTAGAGCAATTTGGACTGACTGATTACGATGCAGATATTCTAACCTCATCAAAGGCATTGGCTGACTTTTTTGAAGCAACATTAGAATATACCAAGGATGCAAAGTCTGCTGCCAATTGGATAATGGGTGATCTATTAAGGTATTTGAATGAAGAAGGCATAGAGTTAGAAGAAAGCAAAGTAACACCTAAACATTTAGGGGAAATGCTTCAAATGATTGAAAAAGGAACAATCAGTGGGAAAATAGGAAAAACAGTATTTAAGGAAATGCTAGATGCAGGGAAGGATGCCCAAACGATTGTTAAGGAGAAAGGACTTGTTCAAATTACAGATGAAGGTGAAATTGCTAACATTGTAGAAGCGGTCATAGAAAATAACCCTCAATCGGTAGAGGATTATCGAAGTGGAAAGCAGCAAGCAATTGGCTTCTTAGTAGGACAAGTGATGAAGGAAACAAAAGGAAAAGCAAATCCACAGCTAGTAAATAAATTAATTATAGAGAATTTATAAACGCTTGTGTAACAAGGGTGACAAGGGGACGTTTCGTTTGTCAGGTTTTTAAAACCTGACAAACGAAACGTCCCCTTGTCATGTCCCTAATGTTCAGCGTATTTCTTCTTCCTGTAATAATTTAATTTGATTGAGATGATTTAATATATAAGTATAATAATCCGCCTTGGTTTGTATATCTAAAACAAGGTCTTCAAGTTGTTTATTTTCGATTTTCGATTTATTAACAATATTAGAGAGGTTAGTAACTATATCGTTTATCTTGTCTAAGTTATCTTTTTGAGAATTCCTTACTTCTTCAACATTAACATGTACATCGTTTTCTGCCGTTAATATATTATTTAAAAGAATTCTTAAATTTTGAATTAAATTAGTAGTATCGGATACTGCATTTTTTCCTTCACTGGATTTATTATTCAACAATTCAATGGTTCCTGTCATTTTTTTCAAAGATTCTATAATGATTTTCGTATTCATATGTGTATCATCAGAAAGTTTTTTTATTTCTTTGGCTACTATTGAAAATCCTTTTCCTGCCTCTCCTGCTCGTGCAGCTTCAATAGAAGCATTTAAGGAAAGTAAATTGGTCTGATCTGCTATTTTTTTTATCATTGTTGTGATATTTTGAAGGTTTTCATAATCCGATTTGATTTCAGTAAGTAAAATCAAAAACTGTTCAAATATATCAGATACGGTGGCCATTTGACTTGTTAAGTGCTCCATTTCGTTATTTGCGTGATCTGATTGGTGAGATGATTTTTTAAGACTCTCAAATACGTCTTTTACCTCCTCCATTGTTTTATCACTGTTCTCGGAAAATTTATGTAAATGGCTGTTTACTTCTTCAATTTGTTTCGTAGTGTATTCTGTACCGTTAATTAACTGGTTTAAGCCATGAGTTATGGTTCCTTCATTTTTTAATAATGATTGAGTATGTATTTCTATTTGTTGATTCAGATCATACATCTCTTTTATATACGATTGATTCGGCTGAACCTTTTTGATTTCAATCGTTGGTTCCATTTTTTCGGTTCTATTGTCCCTTTTTAAATTAGCTAAAAACTTTACCATAAATGTTCCCCTTTCATTCTATAGCTAATATCACCATAGTTTGATTGACATGGTTTTTGTAGTACTGCTCTCCATAAGATATAAATCCGGAAGTATTAGCACAGTTTTTTAGAATTTCTTTGTCAATACTTGTCCATAAATTTTCTTTCTGAAATTTTAAGCTTCTTAGAATGCAATTGATTACAAAAAGAGAACTCGGTTTAAATTCTATGAGTTTAAAAGTATCTTTTATTTTTGCAATTGGGTCTATCGGATTGAGTACATATAAAAAAGTGTTAGGAATAATTTGGCAATAGAATGTTATTGATTTGTCTGGATTAACCTTCATCGGAGACGCTATAAAAACTTCATTATTTTTATACATCTTTCCCAGAGGATGATTGGAAAAATAGTTTTGTAGCTGGTCTTCCTTTATTCCTAATGCTTTTGCATATGCAGTACTTGCTGGAATATTATCAAAGGTTTTTACTGTTCTATTAATCGTATCTGCCTCTGTAATAAGTAATTTTTTATCCGTTGGTATATAGATATTTTCTTTTATAATTTGTGTTTTGGTTTTTGTATTAAAAAACAAGGCCACACTACTTACTAATTGATTTCCAATATAAATAAAGGTTTTTTCAAATTTAAGATTGTCACCAGCACTTCCACCTAATATTTTAAAATCCTTGTCTATAAAATATAAAGTGGTTATAACGCTTTCTTCCATTCCAGATAATCCATCGTTTAATAAGAGCATAAAAGCATTTGGATTATTCTCTACTTTTTCATAGGCCATCTTTAACATGCTACTACTTTTTATCGGTGGGTGCAGGATTTCAACTATTTCTGCTTCATTAAGGTTATACTCAAAGCCGGTTATTTCACCATTTTTATATCCTTGTGGTGTGTATTCTCCTGATGTTGAGCAAAGCACAATATTTTTATTCGCTGTTAATGATAATTCTTTTACATTTTCCACATTGCTAAATATAACGAATCCCTGGTCAACATTCTTTTGAAAATAACTATTTGCATCTCGTACTGATAAAAAATGTATTGATTTCATAAACTCTCCCCTTTAACTAAATAATTTTATTTGTTATGAAATGCTACAATTCATTTTTTTCTCATGCAGTGAAAAACTGCGAGAAGTCTGATACGAGCTATTTTTATTTAATTATACCATATAGCTTGTATATTGCGGAAATTTTCTTACAATTATTACTATACCATGATCTTTTTTGACAAAGAATGACAAACGAACCGTCCCTTTGTCATGCAAAAACAAAAGGGAAGGTTCTTTTTGTTTTTTTGCTTTGTGCTAACTTCTCAAATCAAATAAAACCTTGTATAATGTAAAATAGTGGAATGATATTATAAAGTAGAAAGCAAAGGTGACCATATGAAACGTGCTCGGTTTATATATAATCCCTCTTCAGGAAGAGAAGAAGTAAAGAAGCACTTATATGAAATATTAGATGTACTGGAAAGCTATGGCTTGGAAACCTCCACTTATCAAACGAAGAAAAGTGGAGATGCCACAGAGGCCGCTATTGAAGCAGCAGAAAGAGGCTTTGATGTTATCATTGCTGCCGGCGGAGATGGAACCCTCTATGAAGTAATCAACGGGTTAAGCCCATTAGAAAAAAGACCTGCATTAGGTGTCATTCCTGCTGGTACTACCAATGATTTTGCAAGAGCATTAGCGATACCAAGAGATTTTAGGGAAGCAGCGAAAATTATTGGAGAACAACAAAGCATGGCAATTGATATTGGAAAATATAATGACCAACATTTTATTAATATTGCAGCTGGTGGGATTTTAACAGAGCTTACCTATGAAGTACCAAGTAAATTAAAAACGGTATTAGGGCAATTAGCCTATTATGTCCGAGGGATTGAAAAGCTTCCTTATTTAAAGCCAATACATATTACATTAGAGTCAGATGAACGAACCATTGAAGAAGAAGTAATGATGTTTTTAATTGCCAATAGTAACTCAGTAGGAGGCTTTGAAAAACTTGCACCACAAGCAGACCTAAGTGATGGATTATTTGATGTTATTGTTCTTAAAGAAACAAACGTAGCAGAATTTGTAAGGGTAGCTTCACTGGCAAAGAGAGGAGAGCACTTAAGTGATGATAGCATTATTTACTTTAAAGCAAAGAAAGTAAAGGTTATCTCTCATCACAAGGACTCTGTTTCTATTAATTTAGATGGAGAATTGGGTGGTACGTTGCCAGGAGAATTTGAAGTATTACCAAAGCATATAAATGTATTTGTTAAAAGGAATGGATAGAAACGAAACAAAATAGACTAAAGGGTATCCTATGTGACTCATATGCACTCGGATTTGATGGGTTCGACCGGTTAGTAATTCTAGCTTAACCAAGGTAGTATTCTGATCTGGATAATATTTTAACACCTCATAACGTGTATTGGCTTTTTGTCCGCTAGGAGAAACTCTTCTTCTTGTAGGATGGTGACGGTCTCTTCCGATAGGTTCTTTTAATGATTCTTTTTTCGTTGTTAGCATCTATTTACCTGCGTTCTGTAGTTTAGATATTCATAAATGGATATCACAAGTGAACTCGTTCAGCTATAGCTGAACGAGTTCACTTGTTTTATGTTCTATAAAAGATAGTTTTATGATAAAAAATAAATTATTGGTAGTTGTCGAGTGAGCTGTCACGTTTGTATGATATAATTAATACTAAATTAACGGTTATATATAATAATACAGCAATAGGAAATATATCCTAAGCTCTAAGGGAAAGTGATTAGAATGATGCAAGGAAATTGGTATCTAGAAGAAAATGAGCATATCCTCAGGCAGAAGCTGCAAAAAACTGTTGTTGGAAGAGACAAAGAGCTTGAATCCATAAAAATGCAATTTGACACCGTTCTGGAAGACCAATCAGCCTTGACAATGATAGCTGGAGATATTGGAATTGGAAAAACGGCGCTGGTTAAAACAGCTCTAGAGGATTTGTCGAAGCTGAACGGCACCTGTGTATACGGTAAATTTGAGCAGTATAAAGATGATGAACCTTATATCGGAATTATACAAATAATTGAGAACATAGCCAATCACATGTTGACACTACCTGAAGAAAAATTGGACAGGATCAGGAAGAAACTGAAAAAAGAGCTTGGAAAAGACGGTGCTTTCATTTCAGATATTGTTCCGCAAACAGAGCGGATTATAGGGAAACGAAGTAAAACGAAAGTTAATGATTATCAGAAATTAAAAATACGAGTAGAAAAAGCTTTTCAAATATTTATTACATTTGCAGCAAAAGAATTGTATCCTCTTATCATTTTTATTGATGACATCCAATGGGCAGATAAACCATCATGGGACATCATAAAATCAATAAATGATACCTTAAGTGAATTAGAGCTTTACATAATACTGACCTATAGAAATAACCGCGAAGATTATCGAATGAAGCTGCAACACATGAAAAATGAGCTTGTAAATAATGTGCATCGGGTTGAAATAGAGCTGGGAGAGATTCAACATAAAGACATTAAAGCAATGCTGCAGGACATTTTTAACGGTGAATTAGAAGATGTAGATTATTTAGCAAAGATTATTCATAAAAAAACCTTAGGAAACCCACTTTATATAAAACAAATGCTCCATATGCTGCTGGACAATGGATCCATCTATTATCATACAAGGCAGAACGAATGGTGTTTAAAATCAGAAGACTTCGACGCTTATAATCTCCTGACGGGCCTTGAAGAGATTATAAATAGAAAAATAAACAGTCTAAGTCGTGAAACAAAAGACATGCTAGAAATGGCTGCCTGCATTGGACGTAGATTTGACATAGAGCTGATAGCGAGAATAATTGAATACAAAAATGATGATATTGAAGGAAAAATGGAAGCTTTGTGCCGTACAGGACTAATTGCTGAAGCATTTGAACATTCAGGAAATAAACAAATAAGAGAATTTGAGTTTTCTCATGACAAAATAAATCAAATTGTGTATGAACAAATGAACTCTGATAGAAGAGAACAATTGCACTTTAATATAGCGATGAAATTACTGAATTATTCAGATAAGATCTATATTGAAGAGAATCTATTATCTATAACAGCACATTTATTGAATTGCAAAAATATTATTTTAAGAGAGGGTGTAAAGGATAGTGTGACTGTTGATTTGTATTTTGCCGGTATCAAGGCAAAACAATCTGCAGCGATTGAACATGCTCTGAAATTATTCAGCTTATGTGAAGAATTATTAGACAGCTCAAGCTGGATGAAAGATTATCATAACACATTAAAAATAAAGCTTGAACTGGCTGAGTGCGAATTTATCTGTGGTTTATATAAAGCTTCCGAAGCGCACTTTGAAGAGATGCTAGTCCATACGGTCGGTCAGGAAGATCTGGTCGAAATAAAAAAACGGTATATGATCATGAACTTCTATATAGGTAAACATGATAGGGTGATTGATTTAGGTCTTCAAGCTCTGAAATGTTTGGGGTTTAATATCAATATGCAAAGGCTCCAAATCCAGATTGCCAGAGAAATCATCTATGGCAAGATACTGTATAGAAATAGTAGGCTTGCATCTATTCAAAATGCCCCTATCGTTAAGAGTAAAAAAACAATTGAAATACTGGATTTACTAAACAATATGGCACCTTCAGCCAATATTATAGATGAGAACTTATTTACCTTAGTCATTCTTAAATCAAGTAATTTATCTGCAAAATACGGTAATTCTATATATTCACCTGTAGGATACGCTGCATATAGCCTTGTGTTGGGCAGTGGATTGGGTGATTATAAAAAGGCAAAAAAAGTTGAAGAAATGTCATTAAATTTAGCAGAACTCATTGATGATAATGCCCTTAAGTGTGCTACTTATTTCCTTGTCGGTACTTTTATAAAACACTGGACATCTCCTTCCAAAGAAAGCTTTGATTTTTTACAAAGGTCCTTTAACTTAGGGATACAGTCAGGAGAATTTTTTTTTAGTGGGTTAGCAATAACCTCCATGATTGAAATGAAATATTTAATGGGTGAGCCTCTTGATGAACTAAAGAAGTTTCTTGAACTACATGAAAAATACGAAAAAAAAATGAACCAAGATATACTGTTGC
>JAENYW010000091.1 GCA_016841555.1 Tepidibacillus decaturensis | reverse complement strand
CCCATATCTAGCAATCATCTTTTGTCGTACCAAGCGAAGAGCTACCAAGCTTAATGAAGCGTTGCAAAATCTCGGCTATGATTCGGATGAACTTCATGGAGATTTATCACAATCCAAAAGAGAGCAAGTAATGAAGCGCTTCCGACAAGCAAAGATACAGCTTTTAGTTGCAACGGATGTTGCTGCGCGAGGATTGGATATTGAAGGAGTCACTCACATATTCAACTACGACATTCCACAAGATGTAGAAAGCTACATTCATCGAATTGGTCGAACGGGTCGTGCAGGAGAGAGTGGAGTCGCTATTATGCTAGTAGCTCCAAAAGACCGTAACTATCTACATATGATTGAGCAAGGAATTGGTATATCAATAGAAAAGGAAATGATACAAGCTCCAAGAGGAAATAATATAGTTAAAAATGAAAAAAAACAGAATAAGGGGAAAAAAATTCTTCAACCAAAACGCATGAAAAGTATTCCGAAAAATGTTAAGGGTAAGCAAAACACAAGGAAAAGTAATAGAAAACCAAGCGCTAATGTAAAAAGGTCAAAAGTACGATAAATAATGAGTCTTAGCACACACTTTTATATAGTAAGATGGAAAGGATTGTTCTTATGAGTAAAGTAGTAGTATTAGCAGAAAAACCTTCTGTCGGTAGAGATATAGCTAGAGTCTTACATTGTCATAAAAAAGGGAATGGATATCTAGAGGGTGATAAGTATATTGTAACCTGGGCATTAGGGCATTTAGTTACATTAGCTGATCCCGAAGTGTATGACGAAAAGTATAAGTCATGGAGAATAGAAGATTTGCCAATGATTCCTCCTGCCTTAAAAATTGTTATTATCAAAAAAACTGGAAACCAATTTAATATAGTAAAAACGCAATTAAATAGAAAAGACGTTAATGAGATTATCATAGCTACAGATGCTGGACGAGAAGGAGAGCTAGTAGCAAGGTGGATTATAGAAAAAGCGCATATAAAGAAACCAATGAAGCGTTTATGGATTTCATCTGTTACGGATAAAGCAATTAAAGATGGCTTTAATAAATTGAGAAGTGGCAAGGAATACGAAAATTTGTATGCGTCGGCTGTAGCCCGTGCAGAGGCTGATTGGCTTGTTGGTATTAATGCAACTCGAGCACTAACAAGTAAGTATAATGCGCAGCTTTCCTGTGGAAGAGTGCAAACACCGACGCTTATGATGATTGCCAAAAGAGAGAAAGAAATAGAGAACTTTAAGGCATTGGATTATTATGGAATGACAGCTATAACAGATCGCTTCAAATTAAGCTGGCAAGATGCAAAAACAAACAACTTTCATATGTTTGACAAGGATAAATGTGATCAGCTCCTTCACGTCTTAAAGAATAAAAATGCGAAAGTAATTGATGTGAACAAGACGTTAAAAAAAAGCTATTCTCCACAGCTATATAACTTAACAGAGCTACAAAGAGATGCCCATCATATGTTTGGCTTCTCCGCAAAGGACACGTTATCCAACATGCAAAAGCTGTATGAACAGCATAAAATAGTCACCTATCCTCGAACGGATTCACGATACATCTCAACCGATATTGTCGATACGTTAAAGGATAGAATAAAAGCATGTAATATAGAACCATATACCAAAATTGCTTCCAAGGTATTTAAGAATCCAATACATCCAAATAAATCCTTTGTTGATAATAATAAGGTATCCGATCATCATGCAATTATACCTACAGAGCAACGGGCGAACCTAAGTCTATTAAGTAATAAAGAAAGAATGATATATGACCTAATAGTGAAACGATTTTTAGCTATTCTGTACCCTCCATACGAGTATGAGCAAACGACAATCAAAGCAAAAATAGAAGCTGAATTCTTTCTAGCAAAGGGTAAAACAGTTCTTTCAATAGGCTGGAAGGAAGTCTATGATCATCATGTGGATGAAGATGAAATGAAGGAAGAAGGAATAGCCGAGCAACAGCTGCCTAGTGTTCAAAAGGGTGACATATTAAAGGTTCTTTCTTTAGAACAAACAAAAGGAAAAACAAAGCCGCCAAAGCTTTTTAACGAAGCCAGCTTACTTTCAGCAATGGAGAATCCAGTGAAATATATGAGCAATGAAAGTAAAGATCTAATTAATACAATAGGAAAAACGGGTGGACTAGGAACAGTTGCGACAAGAGCAGATATTATCGAAAAGCTATTTAATACCTTTTTAATTGAGAATAAAGGGAAAGATATCGTTATTACTTCCAAAGGGAAACAGCTTTTAGAACTGGTTCCTGAGGATTTAAAATCCCCTGCCTTAACAGCAGAATGGGAGCAAAAGCTGGAATCTATTTCAAAAGGAACACTAAATAAACATACATTTATGAATGAAATAAAAAATTATTCAACCATCGCTGTAAAAGAAATTAAAAATAGTACCAAACAATATAAGCATGATAATCTTACAGGTAGCAGATGTCCAGAGTGTGGGAAGCTAATGCTTGAAGTAAAAAGTAAAAAAGGAAAGATGCTTGTCTGTCAAGATAGAGAATGTGGGTATCGAAAAAACCTTGCTTTAACCACAAACGCAAGATGTCCTAATTGTCATAAAAAGCTAGAGCTACATGGAGAAGGGGAAGGCAAAAAATTTGTATGCAGCTGTGGCTATCGTGAGAAATATACTTCCTTTAGCGAAAGAAAGGAAAAAGAAAAAAATAGTAAAGCTTCAAAGAAAGATGTAAATAATTATCTTAAAGACCAGAAAAAAACTAAAGACGAGCCAATAAATACAGCATTAGCGGATGCACTTGCAAAATTAAAATTTAAATAAAGAATGTATCTTTACTTTTATAGTATAAATATGATATTATTAATTATGTATGTAAAAAGTATTGAACATCCTAAAACGTTTATTTGGCCTCTTATATAAAGTTAGGCGAAAGAAGTTTTTAAGATATTCAAACTTTTATCATCTAATTTTTAAGGAGGCCAAAAGGATGAAGGGCAAAGTAAAATGGTTTAACGCTGAAAAAGGATTTGGTTTTATCGAACGTAATGGTGGAGATGACGTATTCGTACATTTCTCAGCTATTCAAGGAGATGGATTTAAAACCCTTGAAGAAGGTCAAGAAGTTGAATTTGAGATTGTAGAAGGCAACCGTGGACCACAAGCAGCAAATGTAGTTCGTGCATAATTGCTTACTAAACGAATAAATGAAGGGGCATCATTCCAACTATGATGGAATAATGCCTTTTTTTTTAGGGAATATTAAAGAATAAATAAAAGAAAAATAAAGGAGAAAAAGAGATTTGACTACTTTTTATGAATTAGGACTTCAACATGAGGTAATTAAAGCAGTTGGAAATATGGGTTTTGAGGAAGCAACTGCTATTCAAGAGCAAACTATCCCAATTGTTTTACAAGGAAAGGACGTTATTGGACAGGCCCAAACGGGAACTGGAAAAACAGCTGCCTTTGGAATTCCATTAGTGGAAAGAATACATATTGACAATGAAGCAATACAAGGGGTGATTATTACTCCAACAAGAGAATTGGCAATACAAGTTGCCGAAGAATTATATAAGATTGGACAAGTTAAAGGAGCACGTGCCTTACCTATTTATGGTGGACAAGATATTACTCGTCAAATTAAAGCGTTAAAGAAAAAACCACATATTATAGTTGCTACCCCAGGTCGCTTTATTGATCATATGAGAAGAAAAACCATTCGTCTTCAATCGGTTGAAATGGTTATTTTAGACGAAGCGGATGAAATGTTAAACATGGGTTTTATAGAGGATATTGAAGAGATTTTGCAAGGAATACCTGAAGAGAGACAAACATTATTATTTTCAGCTACCATGCCAAAGCCAATTCAATCCCTTGCACAAAAATTCATGAGGGATCCAGAAGTGGTAATGGTTAAAGCCAAAGAAATGACTGTTCCTAATACCGAACAGCAGTATATGGAAGTTCCTGAGAAACAAAAATTCGATACCTTATGTCGGTTATTAGACGTGCACTTACCTGAATTAGCGATTATTTTTGGTAGAACAAAGCGCAGAGTAGATGAATTGACAGAAGGATTAATTAAACGTGGGTATGGAGCAGAAGCAATTCATGGAGATATAAATCAAGGAAAACGAAATGCAGTATTACAAAGGTTTAGAGAAGGAACAATAGAAGTATTAGTTGCTACTGATGTAGCTGCTAGGGGATTAGACATCAGTGGTGTAACCCATGTATATAACTTTGATATACCACAAGATCCAGAGAGCTATGTTCACCGTGTAGGAAGAACGGGTCGAGCAGGTAATAAAGGAATAGCGATTACCTTTGTAACTCCGCGAGAAGTGAATCATTTAAGAACCATTGAAAAGCTTACAAAGCGCAAAATGGAGAAAAAACCAATCCCAACCTTAACACAGGCTTTAGAAGGGCAACAACGTATAGCTATTGATAAATTGCTCTCAGTTGTAGAACAAAGACAGGTTGAAACATATAAAACGATGGCAGAGGAGCTTTTAGAAGATCACGATTCGGTAACGTTAGTTGCAGCCGCATTAAAAATGATAACAAAGGAACCAGATGAAACGCCAGTCAAATTAACAGAAGAGAAACCAAGGTATGCTACTCCTGATAAAGAGAACAGGAAAAGAAGAGGTCAAATTGTCAGAAACAATAAAACCTTTAATAATAATAAAGATATGA
The DNA here is from genome assembly GCA_016841555.1 of Tepidibacillus decaturensis. Taxonomy (GTDB): domain Bacteria; phylum Bacillota; class Bacilli; order Tepidibacillales; family Tepidibacillaceae; genus JAENYW01. The sequence continues at coordinate 5,836 of JAENYW010000091.1, read as the reverse complement.
AAACGAATAAAGATATGAGAAACAACAAGAACACTAAAAGCAATAAAAGAAAAGGGAAAAAATAAAAGAATCACCATTCAAAGGTGACGATTTGACAGATAAGCATAGGAAAATTTCTGTGCTTATTTTTTATACCCTTTAATAGTGAATGACTACATCTAACCTATGCTTTTTATCTTTTAATATATTTTTTTGTCCACTACATATAAACAAATCGAAAAGAATATGATAAAGTAATATATAAATAGCGTTGGTACAAAAAGATTTAACATTTAATAGGTGTTTGCCACCAGGAGACATTTGTTTTAGGTGGGATTACAAAATAGGTATATAAAATTCCTTAATGGAGGGATCTGTAATGTCAAGTAAAACATTGGAAAAATTTTTAAAGGTGAATGTAGAGGATTTAAAAACTAAAGGTTTATACAACGAAATTGACCCGTTAGAAAGTGCAAATGGTCCCGTCATAACCATTGCAGGGAAAAAGCTTATCAATCTATCCTCCAATAACTATCTAGGATTAGCGACAAATAAAACTTTAAAAGAAGCTGCAATAAAAGCGATTGAAAAATATGGAGTAGGAGCTGGCGCAGTTAGAACGATTAATGGGACATTAGATCTTCATGTCAAGCTTGAAGAGAAATTAGCAGCGTTTAAGCATACAGAGGCCGCTATCTCCTATCAATCAGGCTTTAATTGTAATATGGCTGCTATCTCTGCTGTTATGGATAAAAATGATGCTATTTTATCGGATGAATTAAATCACGCTTCTATCATTGATGGATGTAGATTGTCAGGAGCAAAAATTATTCGTTACAATCATTCAGATATGAACGATTTAAGAGAAAAAGCGAAAGAAGCAACAGAATCTGGAACATACAATAAAGTGATGGTTATTACAGATGGAGTATTCTCCATGGATGGAGATATTGCTAAGCTTCCAGAAATCATTGAAATTGCAGATGAATTCGATCTTATTACATATGTAGATGATGCTCATGGCTCAGGAGTATTGGGAAAAGGTGCCGGAACCGTTAAGCATTTTGGACTGTCAGATCGAGTAGATCTACAAATAGGTACGCTTTCTAAAGCCATTGGAGTAGTAGGTGGATACGTTGCTGGAAAAAAAGAATTAATTGATTGGCTTAAGGTGAGAAGTAGACCATTCTTATTCTCTACCGCGGTAACACCAGGAGATGTAGCTGCAACGATAAAAGCACTTGAAACCATTATGGGAAGTACAACGCTTAACGAACAGCTATGGGAAAATGGTAACGATTTAAAAAAAGGACTGAAAGAATTAGGATTTAACATAGGCAACAGTGAAACACCTATTACCCCAGTAATTATTGGTGAAGAAAAGCAAACGCAAGAATTTAGCAAAAGATTATATGAAGCAGGAGTTTATGCTAAATCCATCGTTTTCCCTACCGTACCAAAAGGTACTGGACGTGTAAGAAATATGCCAACAGCAGCACATACAAAGGAAATGCTAGACCAAGCATTGACCATTTATGAAAAAGTAGGCAAAGAATTGGGAGTGATTTAGCGGTGAAAAGAATACTAGTGACTGGTGCATTAGGACAAATTGGATCAGAACTAATAATAAAATTAAGAGAACGATATGGGACCGAGCATATCATTGCAACAGATATTCGTAAAAACGGTAATCCGGTTGTACAATCAGGTCCATTTGAAACATTAGATGTAACAGATGCAAAGGAGATGGCAGCTGTTGCGAAAAAGTATCAAGTAGATACTGTGATTCATTTAGCTGCATTATTATCAGCAACAGCGGAGAAAAACCCCTTATTAGCGTGGAACTTGAACATGGGTGGACTTGTTAATGCCTTGGAAGTAGCAAGAGAATTGAATTTACAATTTTTCACACCTAGCTCTATTGGAGCATTTGGACCAACCACACCGAAGGATCACACACCGCAGGATACCATCCAACGACCTATAACCATGTATGGAGTAAATAAGGTTGCAGGAGAACTGCTTTGTGATTATTATTACTATAAATTTGGTGTCGATACAAGGGGATTACGTTTTCCTGGACTTATATCTTATGTTACTCCACCAGGTGGAGGTACTACGGATAATGCTGTTGAGATATAAATTGAGGCGTTGAAATCTGCTTCGTACACCTCTTATATTGCAAAAGAAACCTATATGGATATGATGTATATGCCTGATGCGTTAAATGCAATTGTGACATTAATGGAAGCAGATGAGTCAAAGCTTAAACATAGAAATGCCTATAATGTTACCGCGATGAGCGTTGAACCGGAAGATTTTGCGAAGGAAATTCGTAAGGATATCCCTTCATTTATATTAGATTATAAGGTTGATCCAGCGAGACAATCGATTGCAGAAAGCTGGCCTAATGCGATAGATCCAACAGCAGCCATAGAAGAATGGGGCTTTAAAACAGAATATGATCTAGCGAAAATGACCAAAGATATGCTGCACATGCTAGCCCCCTATAAACGAGCATAAAATCAAAACCATTCTATTTAACAACTTAGAATTTGTATTTCACTAAAGCAGCGTCCATTAGAAAGCATAGTGAAATACAAATTCTCCTAATAATCAACTTATACCCCATATTCCCATTCTTCTCTAATATCCATATATATAACGAGAAGATTATTTTCTAATTCATCTACCGTTTTATTCCTCACTTCAATATCAAGCAATGGGAGTAAAATCCTAGCCACTTCAATCGTTATTTCTTCCAGCTTCTTTCCTTTCAACAAAGGTCGTTTATCGATGTAGGTTTTAAGAAGCTTCCATTCACGGACTTTTATTTTTTGTTTAGCTGCTGCATCGAGAAGATCGCTAGCTATAGAAATCCCTCTTTTTTCGATTTCCTTTTCTATGGCGCTACTTTTTTTCTTTTTCTTACGAAATTTCCTTTCGTATACAACAATCGTTCCTGCGGTGAGGTCTCCGAGTCGTTTATGCTTTGAATGAAAGAAAAGCATAAGTATACCAATTAAATAAAACGTAGGTAGAATATCAATTACGCGTAATAGATTACGTACTAAAGCAGAAAGAAAGGTGATAGATTGGCCATTATCTTGAATAACACGTATTCCTAAAAGCATTTTACCAGGGGTGCGTCCAGCTGCGAAATATTCAAATAACACAAAATAAGCCCACCATAATAAAAAAGAAATAATAATCACTACAGCAATCAGATAGGTAGATGCTGTTTTGAAAAATAAAGGGACAACTTCCTTTTCAAACAGGAGTATAATAAAAAAAAGAGAAAAATAGATAATACTAAGAATCAACCAATCGATAATATGAGCTGCTGACCGACTTCCAAGACCAGCTAGTTTAAACCTTAAAGAAACATGCTCAGGCGTATGAATAACGGTTTGTTCAAGGTTCATTTTTAGGTTCCTTTCTGAAAACAAAAATTTTCTTCATGATAAGATAATGCAATAAGCAGGAGATGATTACATGGATCTGAAATCGTTTATTAAACAAAATCGTGACAATTGGGAGCTATTAGAGCAAACATTAAAGAATATTACAAAGAAAAAAAATCTTACACCAGAAAAGATAGAGCAATTTCAACTATTATACCAAAAAACAGCGCATCAGTTCTCTTATAGTCAAACCTATTTTCCAGAAGAAGAAGTAACATTATATCTTAATGAATTAGTATCAAAAGCCCACAATGTTCTTTACCGTGATCAGGTAACAAGCTTCTATCAGATAAAGCATTTTTTCGGGAAAACCTTCATTCGGTTGTTATTAGAGCAGGGAAGATTTGTTCTTTTTGCAGGAATATTATTTTTAATTGGAGCCATAGGAAGCTTTATATCCGTAATGAACGATCCACTCCATCTTTATGCTATTCTTCCAGATGAAATTGCTTACGCAGTAGACCCACAACAAATCGGCAAGATAGATCAAAGTATTAATTCATCAGCGGTGTCTGCCATGATTATGACAAATAATATTCAGGTTGCATTCCTTGCCTTTGCAGGTGGAATCACATTTGGTATCCTAACCATCTACCTCCTAATCTATAACGGAATAATAATCGGCGCATTGGCAGCTTTATTTCTACAACATGGTAAATTTTATGATTTTTGGGCGTATATCGTACCACATGGTATTATTGAATTAACTGCTATTTTCATCGCAGGTGGAGCAGGATTGTTAATGGGATATCGTATTCTCGTTCCTGGGCCCTATTCTCGGGTGTTTCAATTGAAACGACAGGCAATGCGTTCCGTACAGCTTCTTTTAGGAACGATTCCTCTGTTTGTCATTGCTGGAATTATTGAGGGATATATCACTCCAGCTCCAATTTCCTTAGAAGCGAAATATGCATTTTCTCTATTAACCGTTATTGCTCTTTTCCTTTATACTTGGAGGGGCAAAAAAAATGAACAAAGTGGTTAAATAGTGCAATCACAGTACTCCACGATTGATTATTTCAAAATAACGATTAAGTGCTTCAGCAGCAAGCTGTTCCTCAGGAACTTCTACCATGCTTAATCCCATGTGACCCAAACGTCTGATTTCCCTTTTTCTTCTCATGGTTTCTCTTTGTGCGATGCTTTTGATCATAGAGAGTCGAGTATCATTTGCTTCCGCTTGTATCCATTGAGAGACCATTGGATTAGTTATACCTAACAGTAAAAAATAATGTCTTCGACGAAGCTGTTCCATATAGTGAAGAGAATGTTCTTCAAAAAGAAACGAATCAAGATCACTAAATAGAAGAATAAAGCTGCGCCTTTTCTGTACGGTTTCCAAATGGTTAAATGCAACGGCATAGTTTGATTCGATAGGATCACTATGGAGGTTATATATACCACGAATAATCGTTTTTAAATGAGTTAATCCTTTGCCAGGCGGAATGTAAGTTTTTACTTGATTAGAAAAAGCCATAACAGAAACATAATCCCCCTGTTGAAGAGCTGCAGCAGCAACGGTTAAGGCTGCCTCGAAGGATTTCTCTAGACGATTTCCTTCAGTTAGTTCAACTCCCATTATCCTACCACAATCAATAAGGAGGGTAATATGCTTCCCGTGCTCAGGATCATATACGTTCGTCATTAGCTCTGTTAGCTTGGCTGTCTGATGCCAGTTAATTTTTCTAGGATCATCCCCAACGACATAAGGACGAATCTGTGCAAATTCACCGTTTCCAATACCAGCTCTTTTCACCTTTACCCCTTCGTGCTGTAATAGTTGCTGAGGTGCTGTCAAATACGCCTTTACCTGTTTCATATTAGGGATAACACGAAGCTTATGATAAGGACAAAAAGCCGTTTGCTTTTCCCAAAGTCCTAGAACTGATTGATATCGAAAATGAATCTTTTCAAGGCTATAATCTCCACGAATCTCTGCCTTTGAATAATAGCTTACTGTCGTTGTTTCTCCATCGTTAAGACTTCCGTTCATCGGAAAAGGACGAACAAAAGAAATTGGTAAATCATCAATTAATCGAAATGTTATGGAAAAAGCAGAGGTATTGGTAATAGATAGATTAACCAAAAAAATCTCGTCACGCTCCACTTCATCAGCCAACAAACGAGTAGCGGTTAATTGAGAACGTCGTGGAAGAATACTTAAATCGAAAATGCTTGCAAGAAATAAAATGCTATTTAAAAGAAAAAAGGCAATCCATCCCTTATTCCAAAAAGATGCGATAGAAATAGGAATGCTCATTAATAAAAATAGCCATATGAATCGAGGAGTTGGCAAAACCCCTCTATCGCGGAACAGGAATCGATGCCACCACGTCTTGAATGATTTGGTCACTCGTTCCTCCATCCATTTCTACTTGAGGAGATAAAATAAT
>JAENYW010000090.1 GCA_016841555.1 Tepidibacillus decaturensis | reverse complement strand
TTGCGTGCTTCCTTTAAAAATATTGATCAGACCTATGAGCGAAAGGATGCATTAAAGGCATTACTAACCTTCTGTAATGATTATCAACCGAATAAGTCATCACAAAAAGGAATCTACTTATATGGACCTTTAGGTGTTGGAAAAAGCTATATGATGGCTGCAGTAGCAAACAAATTAGCGGAGAAGGGGATACCTGCCTTGATGGTATATGTACCAGACTTTTTCCGTGAGATGAAAAACTCGATACAAGACCAAACCATTAATGAAAAAATAGAGGTACTAAGAAAGGTAGAGGTGCTTATCCTAGACGATATTGGAGCAGAAACGATTTCACAATGGGAACGTGATGAAATTCTAGGGGCTATTTTACAGGCAAGAATGGTAAAGGAGTTTCCTACTCTATATACCTCTAACTTTAATTACGAAGATTTAGAAAACCACTTATCCTATTCTAATAAGGGTGGAGAAGAAGGGTTAAAAGCAAGACGGTTAATGGAAAGAATTCGTCATTATACGACTCCCTACTTTGTAGATGGTCCAAATCGGAGAAAATAGGGGGATATGCTTCATGCTAGTATTACAAGTACTTATAGTAGTAGTGGTATTTATAGTAGGGACCTATTTGTTTAAATTAATGAATGTATCAGAAAAAACAAAGCTGTTATTATCTATTCTCTTTCTTTTACTGGTATTTATTTTAACACTTACTTTAAAAATGGTATCCTACCTATTTTCCTTACTCATTTTTGTTATTATCGTATCATTGATACTAAGATACAGACGTTTTTAAATAACTTTTTTTCTCCCCTACATACGATGGTACCAAATATTCCAATTGGGTAAATATATTGCCCCACAATAGAGAACGTGCTATAATCTTATTTGTGACAATGAAAGATTATTTGGGGCATTAGCTCAGCTGGGAGAGCGCTACACTGGCAGTGTAGAGGTCAGCGGTTCGATCCCGCTATGCTCCACCATGAATAAAGCTTGATATGATAAGGTTAATAAAGATAAAGCTACTTCTTAGGAAGTAGCTTTTTTATTGCTTATACTAAGACTGCTTTAATAGCGATTTGAGACGAATGAAACATAGCTATTATTTTAGATTGTTTACACATAATAAAATTCTGCCCGAAATTGTAGCTGCTATAATATTCTCCGCGTCCTCAAGCCTGTTATTGAGGATCAATCTTTTTGCCTGGTTGAAGTTATTTGTAGCAGTATCTACTAATCTCAGACAAAGATTTTTTTGTGAGCTTGACATGCTATGCTTTACCGTTTTAGAGGTTTTTACATTGGAATATATTTTTTGATTAAGAATCCTTTTTTTGAACTCGAGACGATTAATACACAAAAGCGTTTGGCCTAGTATATAAAGGATATCAGCTATTACGTTAATTGCTTGTTTAGAATTATTTTGTATGATCGACTGCTTTAACCGCTGATTGAGTTGGATGGCGACATCCAAATTTTGAAGACAAAGCTTTTTTAATACCATAGAAAACCCTCCTTTTAATAGATTAAAATATTATATTCTCTATTTTTTTCTTTGATTGTATGGATAACTAAAGTCATTTCATTTTGTATTATCTATCATCCGCTCATTTTTTCTAACGCAAAGTCATATAACCACACTTTTTCCATTGGGATTGCATTAAATAGATGTAACTAGAATAAGAGGGGGTGTATATCCAAATGATTGGTGTCATTGGAGCGTTAGATCAAGAGGTATCATTGCTAGTGAAGCAAATGATCAATAAAAAGATTGAAAAACAGGCGGGCATCACATTTTATACAGGAAAGCTATTGGGGCTACCTGTTGTCATTTGTGCATCTGGGGTAGGGAAGGTCAATGCGGCTACTGCCACTCAAATATTAATTGATAGGTTTCATGCAAGAGTAATCATATTTACAGGAGTTGCAGGGGCTCTAGATCCAACCTTAAAAATAGGTGATAGTGTAATCTCGACGAAAACGCAGCAACATGATGTGAATTTTACAGCCATTGGTTTATCTCCTGGAGCTATTCCTGGTTTAAAAACCTCCATCTTCCCCGCAAACCCCTTTCTTATCCGTTTAGCGATGAAAGCTGCTAGAAATATACCGGAGGTTAGGGCGCGGTTAGGGAAAATTTTATCAGGTGATCAATTCATTGCAAATCGGGAAATAGGTAACCGCTTGCATCGCCTTTTTGGGGGATCATGTGTGGAAGCAGAAGGAGCAGCTATCGGTCAGGTTTGCTTCTTAAATAATGTACCCTATGTAGTTATTCGTAGCATATCTGATCGAGCAGATCGTAAAGCATCATATAAATATAATAAGTTTGTCAAATTAGCTGCTCGTCGCTCTCAACTAATTGTTTTAAATATGCTCAGATGTTTTAAAAAAAGTAGATGTTTAAGCTCGTAATTATGCATCATAAATTGACAAAGGATAATAGAGGATAAGGCTACTTCTTAGGAAGTGGCTTTTTTGATGTTTGTATGAGAGTAGTAAATACTAATCACCGTTATACTATCTTTTAAGTGTGAGATAAAATATTTACCTTATACAATAAAGCAAGACTAATTCAGATGGAGTTTTTCTAAGTTAACCTTCCGTGAATGGTAAGCTTAAAGAAATATAAATTTTGCTCAAGGTATCTCAATGAATTGGCCTCAAATTGATGATTCATATCAGTTAAATGGATATTATTTTTTTTCAATATAGTCATTGCTTGGTCCAAGAGGTGTTTTTTCTCTTTTTCCTTCATATCTACAGCGAATAGTGAAGTCGTTTTTTCGACAGATAAGGTAAATGGTGCATTTAGAGCCCCAATAATTTGAGTTTGCTGTTTATTAGGCAATGATAGAAGAGGGTATTGCAACGAAGGGGATTTTTTTATCTTTTTTACAAGATTTAATACTGGAATTGAACCAAGAAATGGATTAAGTAACTTTAATGCTTCTTCAAGTTTGCTATCACTAGGTATTGTATTAAATGATTTAAAAATAGGATATTTCCCAGGTAACTTTAGATTGTTAATCATCGTAACATTATTCGTTTTTGGTGATTGGTCTATAACTAACCCTAAATGAATCTGATTATGATCAGGGACAATTACAATGGCATCCTTTTGGTCAGTATAGTAGCTTGCTCCTAACAAATAGGAAGTGAATTCTGCTTGTTTTGTTAATAAAGGATATTTTAATATTTCTTCCTTGTTTACAAGTGTACCGTCTCCCTTTAAAAAATAAATAGGTACTGTTAACGAAGAGGCTTTTAAAATTCTATCTAATGAAAAATTCAAGGATTTTGTAGCATTAAAAAGCAAATAATTGAGCAAAAGAACATTTTCTCGAAGTAAAAAATTAGGAATATTATATATATATGAAGGATAATATGTGAAGACATTAGGGTATATTTTTTCACATATTTCGATGATTTGTTCTTCATTCGTTGAATGAATTAATGAATAGGTACTATTTATAGCGATTTTATTAATTGATAATTTAAGGAGAGCAGTTAGTGTTTTTTTTATTTGCAGCTTGCTTTCTGGATTGTTTGGAAAACTTAGGTTAAATGTATGTATATTAAAATCAGTATTTTTGACGATAGGGGATATAGGTTCGAACTCAATAGGAGACTGGGCAATTCTAAAATAAGCCAAATTATCCCCAACATGCAAACTTTGATTAATGGATGAGGATAAATCCGCTATAACAATTACATTTTTCACCATGGTAGAAGTTAATCCATTTCTTGTGAAAAAGCTTTGTAGCAGATTTTCTTCAGCTTGAAAGGAATTTATCGAAAATTGCTCTAAAGCAAGTATTATTTTTTTGTAACCAAAGGCTAAAATTATATTGTTACTCTGTATATTAAAAATAAGCGAGCCTTTCAAAGAGATCACCTCTATATTTAGTCCAATGATTTAATGAAACATATGGCTACCAAGCTATTATTAATAGTAATATGAAAAATATAATTCCTCTAAGGATTCATACCTAGACTTATAACCAAAAGCCGTTGGTCCAATAAATTCAAGGGCTTTTTCTTTTTTTAGTGCTATCGGTGCGGGAAGGCCAATTACCGAAACCTTCATTCCTTCCTGTAATTCGGTATTAGTAACTGGTTTGAGTGTCTCAAGGTTGACAATCGAGATAAGATCTGGCACCATAGCGGCAACTTTATTATTACGGTATGCAATTAAATTTTCATTCTTAATTAGAATTTTAAATGTTGAGTTTTCACTAGTGTTAGTACCTTTAATCGTTATCGTTTCCCAATCGATATTTTCGATATTTTCAATTCTTTCTATTATACCTATAAATAATTCAACAGCAGTTCCATACAGGGAGTTTTTACTAACCATCATCAGATTTTCGATTAATTCTGAATAGGAACCTGGACTAATAAATGTTTTCCCTAATTCTGCAGCAAAGGAAATAGTTCTGGGTATTAAAATTCGTTTTAAATTAGCTCCCTTTGTTAAAGCCCCGGCAAAGCTGCCATAACCACCTTGTTGGCTTACTATTCTCCGAGCAGTAAGCTCTAACATAAAGATATCTTTTTCATTTAGATCATAATAATGACCTTGGCTATCAGAGATTACAAAGGGTATTAAATGATGCTTGTTAAAATAAAAGGTAGTCATATGAAGTTCGGGGAAAGCCCTTCCCATAGCATCTCCGTCTATAAGGGGTAAATCTACTAAACTAGCAACCAAAATAGGGTAGAGTATATTTACTCCAGCTGCCTCTAGAGTAAAAAGACCATCGATATTAGATTTTATGGAGCTTTTTGCCCTTTCTAGAATGTTTATTCCTTCAAAGCCTGTTGGGAAAGTCTCCTCAATTAGAGAACCCATTAAGCCAACAGTTGCATATTCGCTCTCATTTTTAATCTCATCTAAGTCAAGTAAAGGTAATGTTGGTTTCTTTGAAAACTGTTCATTAAGAAGGAAGGTTAAAAATTCTGAATTCCCTCCTCCTCCTGAGCCCAAAAATATACTTCCCCAATAAAGGGGCTCTATCCAACTCTTATCCATTAATTTCAATTCATAATCACCCCGCAGTTTTAAATGGTAGTTCACAGGTTATATTTAGCTATCCATCTATATAATGTTGCCAAACTAATATTAAGATGTTGAGCAAGCATTTTTTTTCCATCGGTAGATGCTTCATATTTGTTTAACAATTCCTTTAGCTCATTTTTATTTGGTTTTTTACTTACGATTACATTTTCTTCTGATGATTGTTTTGTGCTTCTTATTGATTGTTTGATCTGAATTGGTAAATCCTCAATTGCAATTTCCTCCTGATTCGAAATGGTTAAGCAATACTCTATTACATTTTCTAATTCACGAACATTCCCTTGCCAGGAATAGAATTTAAGCAGCTCGAGTGCTTCATAGGAAAAACTTCTAAAGTTTTTTCGATTTAAAATTGAATATTTTTTTAAAAAATAATTAACCAATAGTTCAATATCGTTGGTTCTCGTTCTTAATTCTGGAATATAAATGGGTATAACATTGATTCTATAAAACAGATCCTTTCTAAATTGACCTTTTTGGATTAATTCCTCTAGATTTCTATTGGTTGCACTAACAATGCGTACATCTACAGGAATAGTTTTAGTTCCACCTACTCTTTCTATGCGTTTATCTTGAAGTACTCTCAATAGTTTTGCTTGTAGAGATGTTGACATATCCCCTATTTCATCCAAAAAAATAGTACCTTTATCAGCCAGTTCAAATTTACCTGGCTTTCCCTGACTGCTTGCCCCCGTAAAAGATCCACCCTCGTATCCAAAAAGCTCACTTTCTAATAAAGTTTCAGGGATAGCTGCGCAGTTAATGGCGATAAAAGGGCCATCCTTTCTAAGACTCTGCTGGTGAACGGCTTCAGCAAATTTCTCCTTCCCTGTTCCGCTTTCTCCTCTAATAAGCACGGTTGAATTAGTAGGTGCTATCTGGTTTGCGATTGAAATCGCTTTGAGCAAACGCGGATCATTTCCGATAATACCTTGAAACCCATTATTGTGTATGTTAGCAGGTCTAAAATCCTTTACCATGTTTCTATTTATATTAGTTGTATATAGTGCCTTGCCTAAATATTGATCAGAAAAGTAAAAATTATTAATTTTAATCGGCAGAGGATTGGGATCGCTTAGCATAAGATTAAATTCAGTTTGCGTATTATACTTCTTATTTTTAAATTGATTTGTGTAATTTTGATACCTATGATAAAGATTCTCTTCCTTAGCTGTCACATTTTCAAAAATCAATTCATCCTCTGAATTCAGTAAAGCGATACCTTCTCCTATATACCTAGTGGTTTGTTCAATAAACTGTTGAGAAAGCTGCATGCTTAAAAAATTTTGTTTATGAATAGCTAGTAAGGAAAAGTAATTGGATAGTTCGACTGCTAGACTTATAAAGCTAGAAGATATGGCTGTAGAATTAGAAGCTTTAAATTGCCATATCAGTCCAGATGGCTCTTCAGAAGGTTGAAGTGGTACGTATAACTCATAGGACCATTGACAGTTCTTGTGATCAGGACAAGCATTACAGTAGCTATGTTGATCCTTCTTAATTAAAAGGGGGTGGGACGAAGATGAAAATCTATTTAAGTGATCAATAGAAGGAATACTATATTTTTCATTTGAAGCTTTTTTGGGGCTAGCAGTATCGATTACTTTGTTTTTTCTCCACCATACAATTTGACAATTGAAAAAAGTTGAAAGGCTTATTAAAAACGATTTTTGGTCAGAATTAAATATTGTATATCACCTCGCAAATTACTACTTCTTTAAAATTTATCATGAATCCCTAAACATAACAATACAATTATAAGAAAAAGTGAGAAAACAGAAAAAACATTAAGAAAATATGAGAAAAACTGATATGTTCTTTGTATATAGAAGATTAAAAAATTCTCATTTGCTAAAAAAGCTGAGAATTTTCGAAATTAAGCTTCTATTTTTCCTGTTTATTCATCTGTTTATCAATATTTAACTTGGCATGAAATTTGCTTATATAAAGAACAAAGCTATTATTCTGAAAATTTTGTAAAAATATTAATGAGAAGGGAGTGAAGGTAGAGTAACAGCTTAGAATATAGCAATGAAAAAGAACAACATTTTATGAATGGAGGAAATATCAATGACGAGTAATCAAGAAAAATCTTCAGTAGTAGAACAGCATGCATTAGAGAGAATTCCCGATAATGAAAGGAAATCATGGATTAGTGTAGCTCTTATCTGGGCAGGAGCTATTATAAGTGTGCCTTCTTTAATGGTAGGAGGCGTATTAGTTTCTGGTTTGCCGTTGGGTAAAGCGATTTTGGCTGGAATCATTGGTTATGCAATCGTCGTTCTTTTTATGACATTTCAAGGAATGCAAGGAACAGACTTAGGAAGGCCTACAGTTGCGGCTGCAAGCTCTGCATTTGGTGAATCTGGTTCATCCTTTATTATTTCATTTGTAATTGGAATTTCGGTTATGGGTTGGTTTGGAGTGCAAACCAACATTACAGGAAGTGCTTTTACCAGTATTATGGCTAACTGGTTAGGTATCAATATACCAATTTTTCTATCTTCAGCTATTTGGGGAATCATCATGCTTTCTACAGCTATTATCGGTTATAAGGCTTTAGCCTATTTAAATTATATCGCTGTACCTGCTTTACTTTTGATTGCTTCATATGGAACGTATTCTGCGTTAAACAAATTCGGAATAGATGGCCTAGCATCAATTCAACCTGATCAACCTTTTTCACTTCTAACGGGTATTGGATTAACTGTTGGCGGATTTGCCGTAGGAGGAGTTATAGCCGGGGACTATTCCAGATATGCAAAGAATAGAACAGGTTCTATCTTATCCTCCGTAATTGGTGTACTTCCTTTAGGAGTAATATTACTAATATCCGGTGCAATTATGTCAGCTATAGCCGGAACTGCTGATATAACTCAAGTAATTTCCGACCTCGGTTTTCCAGCTCTTGGGTTATCTGTACTAATTCTTGCTACTTGGACGACAAACGCTGTAAATGCCTATTCAGGCGGGCTTGCGTTAACGAATATGTTTAAATTAAGTAATGAAAAAAGAGCAACGGCAACCGCAGTTGCTGGAATAATTGGTACCATCTTAGCTATTTCGGGTATACTTAATTACTTTGTACCTTTTCTTCTTATTTTAACAGCAGGTATATCTCCTATAGCAGGAGTAATGATTGGCGATTATTGGGTACGGCGCAAGGGCGACCCTGATAAGTGGAAGCCACAGCCAGGAGTCAATTGGATAGGTATTATTTCTTGGCTAGGAGGATTTGGTGTCGGTTATTTCCTCAAGGTAGGTATTTCACCTATTAATGCTATCTTAACTTCGATGGTTTTATTTGTAATCCTGAACCTATCAATCAATAAGTCTGAAAATGTACAAGTAAATGAAGTAGAATGATAAAACTATTTGCTTACTGAAAGGAATGAAATAAATGAGAAAACTTGATGCAAAAGCGATAGAACATATTGCTTTAGGTGCAGCTCTTCTAGGTACTGGTGGTGGAGGAGATCCTTATCTTGGTAAGTTAATGGCGCTACAAGCGATTGAAAAGTATGGGCCGGTTACTTTATTAGAGCCGGATGAGGTACCTGACGATGCACTTATTGTACCTACAGCAATGATGGGTGCACCGGTGGTTTTAGTTGAAAAGATACCGAATGGTCAAGAATTTGTTAGGGTCTTTGAAGGGCTTGAAAGATTCTTGGGGAAAAAAATATTTGCCACTATTCCTATAGAAGCTGGTGGGGTTAACTCAATGATTCCTATTGCCGTAGCGGCTCAATTAGGAATTCCGTTAATAGATGCTGATGGTATGGGTAGAGCTTTTCCCGAGCTCCAAATGGTTACCTATCATCTTGATGGTATTTCAGCTAGCCCAATGGTTTTGTCTGATGAAAAGGGAAACAACGTTATATTAGAAACGATTAGTAATACATGGGCTGAGAATCTTGCTAGAGTAGCTACTATAACGATGGGTGCATCCGCAATGATCAGTATATACTCAATGACAGGTAAACAGCTTAAACAATCAGCAATTAAAAATATAATGACGTTTTCGGAAAGGATAGGCAAAATTATTAAAGAAGCTCGAGATAATGGAGAAAACCCAATAAAAGAATTATTAGATGTAACGAAAGGGTATGAGCTATTTAAGGGTAAAATTGAAGATGTGTTAAGAGAATTAAAGGGTGGATTTAGTTTGGGAACTGCAAAGCTTGAGGGTTTAGAAGAATATAAGAACGAAAATGTAGAGATCAAATTTCAAAATGAAAATTTAATTGCATTAAAAGATGGACAGGTATTGGCAAGTGTACCTGATCTAATATGTATTGTTGATTTAGAAACATCTACTCCCATAACGACGGAGGCGCTCAAATATGGCAGAAGAGTTCTAGTGTTAGCTATTCCTTGTGATCCTAAATGGAGAACCCCTAAGGGAATAGAAACAGTTGGACCACGTTATTTTGGCTATGATTTAGACTATGTCCCAATAGAAGAATTAATGAAAGGGGAGATGAAATAATGGGACTAGGATACCGTCTTGGGATAGATGTTGGAGGGACGAATACTGATGCCGTTATTGTAGATGATAATCTACAACTTATTGAAAGTGTTAAAACACCTACTACAAAAGATGTAACCACTGGTATATATAATGCTATAAATGAAGTACTGCAAAAAGCTAAGATTGACAAGGGTAAGATTAAATATGCGATGCTTGGTACTACTCATTCAACAAATGCAATTGTTGAAAGAAAAAAATTATTAAACGTTGGGGTTATTCGCATTGGAAAACCAGCTGCTATGGCGATTGAACCTATGATTGACTGGCCTTTAGAATTAAAAAATGCAATCAGTGATCATGTATATTTTATATCCGGCGGTCATGAATTTGATGGCAAGGAAATATCTCCCTTTAATGAAGAAGAACTTAAAGCTGTTTGTAAAGAATTAAAGGATAAGGTGAGTGCTATTGCGATCACATCCGTTTTCTCACCAGTTTCAGCTGATCATGAAGAAAAGGCTGCTCAAATTATTCAAGAAGAACTTGGAGAGATACCTATTTCTTTATCATATAAAATTGCATCTATTGGTCTACTGGAAAGGGAAAATGCCACTATTCTGAATGCTGCGTTACATGCTGTTGCCACAATTACAGCAAAATCCTTTGAGAAAGGGTTAAAACAGGAGGGTGTTAATCTTTCTGAAAACTATATATGTCAGAACGATGGTACACTTATGTCAATAGACTATTCAATAGAATATCCAATATTAACTATTGCTTGCGGTCCAACAAATAGTATACGTGGTGCATCATTTCTAAGTGGACAAAGCAATGCTATCGTTTTAGATGTTGGCGGTACCACAAGTGATATTGGGGTTTTAACAAATTCTTTTCCACGAGAATCTTCATTAGCTGTTGAAATAGGAGGAGCTAGAACTAATTTTCGTATGCCCGATCTTTCAGCTATTGGACTTGGTGGGGGAACGATTATACGCGAGAAGGATGGCGATATCGTAGTTGGTCCAGATAGCGTTGGTTACCGTTTAACGGAGGAGGCACTTGTTTTTGGTGGAGATACATTAACAACAACCGATATTGCGGTT